>ASHK01000620.1 GCA_000695745.1 Vibrio madracius
ACGGTTCCGACAACGGTATTCAGACCTATTGGCTCTCCTAAAAACAGGTTACCCCACAAAATACCAAACATAGGGATCAAGAATGTCACCGACAGCGCTGACGACGGGCCAATATCATTGACCAATCGAAAATATAATAAATAGGCCGCGCCCGTGCACACAACCCCAAGTAACACAACAGAAATCCAGACCTCTTGTGTGGGAGCTTCGCGAATCGGCACAAATGGAATCAGAGGCAACACAATAAGACAGGCTGCCCACATGCTGCCATGAGCATTATTGAAGGCTGGAACAGACGGTGCATTCTTGGCGTAGTTGGTGGCGATACCATAACAACAGGCCGCCATCACTCCCGCTATTATCGGTAATGTTGCTTGCTCACCAATACGAACGGCATCCCAACCGACCAACACGGCAACACCAATAATGCCAACCAATAAGCCAAGTGCCCACGTTTAGACAGTGGCGTTTTCGTCCAAAATACACCAATAACCGCCCCCCAGATCGCCGCCGTAGAGTTGAGTATCGACAGGGTCGACGCATTGAGTGTTTGTGCCGCATAAGCAAACAACAAGAAAGGCAATGCGGTATTAAACAGCCCAATAATAAAGAAGTGTTTGGTATGTTTAGTAAACTCAAGTTTCTTTTTTAAATAGACACTGATAACTAGAAGAGCGATGGCCGCAAAAAACACCCGCGCCTCAATAAGTACAACAGGCCCCATCACATTGGCGGCAATACGCATAAAAAGAAAAGAACCACCCCATATTGAAGCTAGTAATATCAGCCTTAGGAAACTTGCCAAATTCATTGTTGTTACTTACGTTCGGATAATCATTGCCCTTACTTTGCGTGATGGTTAGAAAAACCACAACCCCTACCATTAGCTTATTCTGATTACAGTACCGAAAATGGCTATTAGCCGATGCTGATAACACCCTCCAATAGCCACAAGTAATGGGTTAGAAAGTCGTAAGTCATACTCAGTCTGACCTCGCGACCAGGGCCGGGAACACCATTAGAAAGGTACGGTTCATAATAGACATCAGCGATATTTTTCACCGTCGCTCTTAGCATAAGGTCTTTGTGAGCCTTAGGCTGCCAACTCAGATAAATATCTTGAAGTGTATATTGCTCACTGGCCTTCGCAAAGTAGATGGAATCTTCAACATTTTGCTGCGCATCATACCAACGCAATTTATAACCTGTCGTCAAACCTCGATCCACTCGTAGCCCAAGCCAAGTTTCACACTCAGAGGAGGAATACCGTACATGTGTTGGTCTTCACCACTAGAGTCTGTCAATGAGCCCTTGTGCTTGCCCGCGATGTAACTGGCACTGAGGTCGGCGTAAAAAGCAGCAACACGATACTGTGCTTGCAAGTCAACACCATAGTTACGGTAACCATCTAGGTTCACTTTCCAGCTTTGCAATGTATTTGGATCGCTATCCAAATTCACCCCAGTTCGGTTCATCACATTGTTGGTAACATCGTTATAAAAGCCCGTAAATTTCCGTCAATAACATATCATTGTTAGCCAGTAGCCCGATAAGTTGTTCATCATAGAAGCGCGATAGGCATGAATTCGCTGGGCTTCTAATTCTCTTGCGGTCGCCGAGGCTTTCGCACGTGCATATTGCACAGCATAGATGTCATCAACCGAAGGCGCTTTCATTTGATAAGCGTAAGCAAAATTCAATCGGGTTTGGTCCGTTAGATCATAATCCAATTGAATTCTTGGGCTGAATCCTGAGTGCGATACTTGGCTATAATCGTGTCCGGCAGCTGGATCATTATAGTCAGGAGCAGGGTTCTCTTTACCTTTTGATGTGACATAGTCATAGCGCAGAGAAGGGTCACGCGAAAACGATCTGTGACTTCAATTCTATCTGCTAGGTAAGCGGAATACGTCGTTTGAGTGCCAGACGGATCGTAGTAAGGAATAAAGATGCCATAGTTTTTGTTTGGTTTGTTATATAGCTTCGAAGCATTATGAGCCAGAGTATCGCGATTGTTTTTCTCATACTGCAAACCAGCAGTAATCGTTTGACGCCCAATCTTCATTTCGTTGTTAATGTCAACATAATCACGCTGATACGATGCCCATGATTCA
>ASHK01000621.1 GCA_000695745.1 Vibrio madracius
AATTTATGAATTTAAACCTATTAGATCATATATCTTAACAAAGTGCGATCCCGCCCTGGTCCAACAGCTTGAATCTGTTGTTGCCATGTATCTTTTTTCGATGTTATTGCTGTTACAGAAACAGGTGGGGTTTTATATTCTGCCAATTTCTTTTCAATCATGTGATTTTTAAACACATCAAATCCAAAGACGAATAGCAGAATTAGAAAAATCGCTATCACTACGATTAATATTGCTTTCTTAGACATAATTTCACTTTCTATTTAACGTTGAGTACTTACTAGTCTATTTTGTTTTTTAGGAATTTTAATAACTCATAGATAACCAATAGATAATGTTGAATAAAGCAAATATAACTCAACAAATTCATACACATAGAAAATTCAGCACGAGATAAAATATAAAACTATGATTTCTATTTCATGTTTTATTCTTTGGTGAAAATTACAATAAAACCTTAATTAATCAGGAGAAATAACCATGTCAGAAAAACTACAGCACACTAAACATACTACCTCTGAAAAAATGCGCCGTATTTATGGAACAGAAGTAGAGCATAAACATAATAAAGACCATTTAGAATTTGCCGAAAAAGTAAAGTCTCATCCACATAAAAAACATGGTGGTAGTAATGATGGACATAAACATTTAGTTAACCATCATCCAGATGGTCATCATGACAAACATCATCATGATAAAAAACATAGCCATAAGTTGGCTTCTAGAACACATCATAAAAAGAGCGCATCGAAATAACTTCCATAGCTATTATTTCCACAAGTAATCATCAACCAGAAAAAATTTAATATCATTGGAATAAAATATGAATCGTAATGAAGAACAAAAATTGGCAACACTCAGTCCATTTGAAGTAAAGGACACGTTAATGAGACTTGCGGATGAGAATAATTCGCACACCATGATTAACGCAGGTCGTGGTAACCCTAATTGGCTTGCTACCGTACCAAGAGATGCCTTTTTTCATCTAGGTTTGTTTGCACTGCAAGAGTCGAAAGCAACATATTCTACCTATCCTGGATTTGGTGGGATGAGTGAGAAAGATAATATCTCCACTCGGTTTTTGTCGTTTTGTGAAGATCATGAACATGATTGAGGGGGTTAGGTTTCTGCTTAATGCCTTTAGCTACTTGACTACCGAGCACAAACTGAATGCGGATGAACTAGTTAGCGAGTGGGTCGAAGGTATTTTAGGCGACAACTATCCTGTTCCAGATCGAATGTTGAAACACAGTGAGTTTATCACACGTAAATATATTGAACAGGAAATGGGCTATCGAGCGGACCTTCCTCAATCTCATTTTGACTTGTTTGCGGTAGAAGCAGGGCGGGATCGCACTTTGTTAAGATATATGATCTAATAGGTTTAAATTCATAAATTGATACCAACCTTGAGTCTTATAAAACACCTT
>ASHK01000622.1 GCA_000695745.1 Vibrio madracius
ATTTTGAATCCCATTGGGGAGTTCATAAGTCTAATCGCCTTACTGATTGGATGAGAGCTATGGTTCGAGATAATATTCTGGCAAGTATGGTTGCGCAGCAGCTCAAACACTAACTCTTGTCCAGTTAAATCAATCAGAAAGTCCATGCAGGCTTCTTGTTCTCGGAGGATTTCCTGCATGCGCGTATGTATTTTCTCCATCCTTTTATCGATGGCATTCACTGCAAAACTTTGCGATTCCAGCGTGGAAGGCGAATTTACTTCTAATGTGTCAGCCACACGTTGGCTCACATCATCAATCATGCTTTCATCGAATTCATACACTAATGCCTTGGTATATTCGGGCATTTTCATGTAGATATTCGAATTAGGCGGCAAAAGAACGAACTGTTCTCGGTTGTATTGGAAGCTTTGTGATTGATTGACGCTTACAGACTTAGTGCCTTGTAGGATGGTACAAAGACGGGGGGCCTCATAGGAGCGGTATTCATCATGGAAATCTTTCGGAAGGTCATAGTAGAGTAGGTTTAGGCTACCGGTGGATAGGGCGTACTCGCGTTCTGCCACTCGACTAAAGCTATTTAGTTATGCATAAATACTGCGTCTTTCTGTCGTTATCGCCTGAAAGTTCATAGTAGGGAGATGAAACGGAGCTAACATTGATCTGAGATAGGAAAGACGAGGGCTTTTTATAAAAAGATGCAGGCAATCGGTTGGCCTGCATCTTTGTGATATTACATGTTACACGCGGAGCATACTTATAGCGCTGAATCTAAGATGGCTACGATCTCTTCGTGGCTCGCTTGTTTAGGGTTCGTGAAACCACAAGCGTCTTTTAACGCATTCTCTGCTAGTACATCGAAGTCGTCGCGTTTCACGCCAAGCTCTTCAAGACCTGCCGGAATGTTCACATCTTTAGAGAGCTGACGAATTGCATCAAGACCTGCGTTCGCAGCCTGTTCATCAGTCATACCGTTAGTATCAACACCCATGGCACGTGCAACGTCAGCCAAGCGAGCTGGGACGACCTTAGCGTTATACTGCTGTACGTGTGGTAGCAAGATAGCATTACATACGCCATGAGGAAGGTCGTAGAAGCCGCCAAGTTGATGAGCAATAGCGTGAACATAGCCCAAGGAGGCATTGTTAAACGCCATACCTGCCATAAACTGCGCGTAGGCCATATTGTCACGGGCAGTGAGATTGTCACCGTTTTGCACTGCTTCACGAAGGTTTGCTTGTACCATTTCAATGGCTTTGATCGCAACGGCATCCGTGACTGGTGTAGCTGCGATAGACACATAAGCTTCAATTGCGTGGGTAAGTGCGTCCATCCCCGTTGCTGCTGTAAGAGAGGCTGGTTTAGCCAGCATCAGTTCAGGGTCGTTTACTGAGATGATTGGTGTAACGTTCTTGTCGACAATCGCCATTTTGATATGACGAGCTTCATCGGTAATGATGCAGAAACGCGTCATTTCAGATGCGGTACCCGCCGTTGTGTTAATTGAAATTAGCGGTAGCTGGGGCTTAGCAGAAACATCCACACCTTCGTAGTCTTTAATTTCGCCGCCGTTAGTTGCAAGTAATGCGATACCTTTAGCACAATCATGAGGTGAACCGCCGCCAAATGAAATCACACAATCACATTGATTGTCTTTCAGTAGCGCTAAGCCATCGTTAACATTCTCGATAGTTGGGTTTGGCTTAGTTTCATCAAACACAACCGCGGCTACGTTGGCTTTATCGAGTAATGTAGTGAGCTTATTTACCGCGCCTAACTTATTTAGAACCTTATCGGTAACAATTAGAGCTTTGGTGAAGCCATGTGATTTGATGGCTTTAACTGCTTCTTCAAGACAGCCAATACCCATAAGGTTCAATGATGGAATATAGAAAGCGTTGGACATGCTCTACCTCTTTCAATGTTTAATAATATTTTTGATGCACGTCTTTAGAGCTAGTGACATGACAGAGTCTGTAATGCGCTTGGACTACCACTTTAGAGGTGCTTTTTGTCGTTGATTGAAGAGTATCAGTAGGTATGAATGACAAACTAGCGCGGATTTTATAGAAATGGTCGAAATTTTATAAGGGTGAGTGAGAAAAAGATATTTGTCATATAAATTAGTGGCTTATAAGAATGAAAAGAAGTGCAAAGTCGGTGACTAAGCGACTTTGCACTTCAAGGGGGGGCGGTAAGGTGATACCGCCGATTTCTCTCTGTTGAAGGTGATTCAACACATTGAGAAAATCTTTACATCATAGCGTTACAGTCACTGCGCCAGAGCGACTTTCATCTGTTCGGCGACTTTGTCGACTTTTCCTAGTCCGATGATGACTTGAATGCCGTTTTTCCAACGGGGACAACGCCCGCAGCACCAAGCTGTTTGAGTTTTTCTTTGTCGACAATGCCTGAGTCTTTTACTGACAGGCGCAGGCGAGTAATACAGTTGTCTACTTCCGTAATATTGTCGCTACCGCCAAGGGCTTCAATATATTGGTGAGTTAAGCCTTCGATACCCTTATCACCGCTGGCGGCAGATTCTTGCTCTGGAACCATATCTTCACCGCGACCTGGCGTTTTTAAATTGAACTTCAAGATAGCGAAACGGAACACGCTGTAGTAAATGGCAAAGAACACTAAGCCCTGCACAATAAGCATATACCACTGAACGGCAAGTGGGTTTTGACTAGATAGGACAAGGTCAACAAAACCAGCGGAGAAGCCAAATCCTGCGATCCACTGCATACTTGCAGCAATATATAGTGAGATACCAGTCAATACGGCGTGAAGTAAGTACAGCCCCGGAGCTAGGAACATGAAACTAAATTCAAGTGGTTCAGTAATCCCGGTAAAGAAAGACGCCATTGCTGCCGCTAGCATGATGGAGAACACCGCAGATTTGTTCTTTTTGTCAGCACAGTGGTAAATTGCCAACGCCGCACCTGGTAGACCAAACATCATGATAGGGAAGAAGCCCGCTTGATACATGCCCGTCACACCAACCGTTGCTGTTCCATTAGCAATAGACTGTGCGCCACCTAAGAAGTTAGGAATGTCATTAATGCCGACGACATCAAACCAGAAAACAGGGTACAACGCGTGGTGCATGCCAACAGTTAGCATTAATCGGTTAAAGAAGCCAAACAGACCTGCGCCAATTGCCCCCATGGATTGAAGTTTAACGCCGAACACGATAAGAGCGTCATACACTACAGGCCAGACATAAAGCAGTACGAAGGCTAACAACATACCCGCGATAGAGGTCAGAATTGGAACGAGGCGCTTGCCACTGAAGAATGCTAATGCTTTAGGTAGCGTGACTCCTGAGTAGCGATTGTAGATTTCAGCAGAAACGATACCGACAATAATACCAACAAACTGGTTAGAGATTTTGCCAAAGGCGGCAGGTACTTCGTCTGCACTAATGCCTTTTAATTGCTGAACCGTTTCTGGTGAAAGGAGAGTCGTCAGGACTAAAAAACAGATAAAACCAGATAACGCAGCGGAGCCATTCTTGTCTTTGCTTAGGCCAAACGCTACGCCGACGGCAAATAACACCGCCATATTGTCAATGATTGCACCGCCGGACTTAATTAAAAACGCAGCAAGGGTGCTGTCTGCACCCCAGCCGGTTGGATCCAACCAATAGCCAACCCCCATTAAAATCGCTGCGGCAGGCAGAGTGGCTACGGGAACCATTAATGCCTTACCTACTTTTTGCATGTAGCCGAGTATGTTCATTCAAACCTCTTTGTGTTTATTACCCACTGAACTTTTGCCCTGTAGTGCTCGCAACCACAGGGAATTTATTCGCTTTCTGTGTGCTATTTGAAACTTATTTATCGGTGCGAACAAACTAATTTTCGGGTAC
Organism: Vibrio madracius; assembly: GCA_000695745.1. Lineage (GTDB taxonomy): Bacteria > Pseudomonadota > Gammaproteobacteria > Enterobacterales > Vibrionaceae > Vibrio > Vibrio madracius. Next base: position 3,875 of record ASHK01000622.1, read on the forward strand.
TATGGATTAAAAATTTTAATAAGTTGAGGCGTGATATGGCGAATGAGCAAACCTTATTAAGAAACCTGCA
>ASHK01000623.1 GCA_000695745.1 Vibrio madracius
AAACGCGCCTCTTCGGTATCTTCAACAATAAACTCAGTGATACCTTTTACCAAAGCGTGCTCTAAACGCTTTGAAACCGGCCAAGTACGCCATTCAAGGGCACTTGCATCCTCTTCCTTACCAACGCCCTTGTCAGCATATTCAGCAGCCATCTCAAGCAGTCTTTCAGTACCATCATCGCGACGGTTAAGTACGACGTCCTCAACCGCTTCGCGCAATTTCTCAGGCACATTGTCGTAAATCTCTAGCTGACCGGCATTGACGATCCCCATGTCCATACCATTTTTAAAACAGTGATAAAGGAACACGGCGTGAATGGCTTCGCGGACATAGTTGTTACCGCGGAAAGAGAACGACACGTTAGACACACCACCAGAAATCATGGCATGTGGCAGGTCACGCTTGATATCAGCGACAGCTTCAATAAAGTCCACAGCGTAGTTGTTGTGCTCTTCAATACCTGTCGCCACAGCAAAAATGTTAGGGTCAAAAATGATATCTTCTGGAGGGAAGCCTACTTCATCAACAAGAATATTGTAGGCATTGGTACAGATTTCTAGCTTGCGCTCACGCGTTTCTGCTTGGCCTATTTCATCAAACGCCATTACGATAACGGCTGCGCCATAACGTCTGATCAGTTTCGCTTGCTCGACAAATTTCTCTTTGCCTTCTTTCATGGAAATCGAGTTAACGATGCCTTTACCTTGAATACACTTCAGACCAGCTTCAATCACTTCCCATTTTGAAGAGTCAACCATGATTGGCACTTTAGAGATTTCTGGTTCAGAAGCGCACAGGTTTAAAAAGCGAACCATGCATGCCTCAGCGTCAAGCATGCCCTCATCCATATTGATATCGATGATCTGCGCGCCATTTTCGACTTGCTGACGAGCGACTTCTAATGCCTCGTCATATTGCTCTTCTTTGATAAGGCGCTTAAATCGAGCAGAACCGGTTACATTAGTACGTTCACCAACGTTGATAAATAAAGACTCTTTCTCAATCGTCAGTGGCTCTAGCCTGATAATCGACACGCCACAGGTAGATCAGGTAAAGGGCGAGGAGTGACGCCTTCAACGGCGTTGGCCATTTGACGAATATGCTCTGGTGTCGTTCCACAACAGCCACCAACAAGGTTCAAGAAACCACTGCGCGCCCACTCACCAATGTGTTCTGCCATGTCTTCTGGAGACAAGTCATATTCACCAAAAGCATTAGGCAAACCCGCGTTAGGGTGCGCTGACACAAAGCTCTCGCTAATGCGCGACATTTCTTCAACGTACTGTCTAAGTTCATCAGGACCGAGGGCACAGTTTAAGCCAAAGGAAAGCGGCCTTACGTGGCGTAACGCGTTGTAGAAAGCTTCTGTTGTTTGACCTGAAAGCGTTCGGCCAGATGCATCGGTAATGGTTCCCGAAATCATCACTGGCAGTTCATAGCCAAGCTCTTCAAATACAGTTTCAACGGCAAAAGCACACGCTTTGGCATTGAGCGTATCGAAGATAGTTTCGATAAGGATAAGGTCTGAGCCGCCTTTAATCAGTGCATGTGTTGACTCTGAATACGCCTCGACCAATTCATCAAACGTGACATTACGGTACCCGGGATCATTCACATCAGGAGAAATCGAACACGTTCGGTTAGTTGGGCCGAGCACACCAGCAACATATCGTGGTCGGTCTGGTGTTTTAGCGGTCCATTCATCGGCAGCTTGCCGAGCCAATTTTGCCGCTTGGTAGTTAATTTCCTCGCTCAGCGACTCCATGTCATAGTCGGCCATCGCAATCGTGGTAGCGTTGAAGGTATTGGTTTCTAGGATATCTGCGCCTGCTTCCAAATAAGCGCTATGGATCTCTTTAATAAGGGCTGGCTGGGTCAACACTAAAAGATCGTTATTTCCCTTCAGATCACTCGGCCAGTCCGCAAAGCGCTCACCTCGGTAGTCTTGTTCTTCAAGTTTATAACCCTGAATCATGGTGCCCATACCACCATCAATCAGTAAAATTCGTTGCCTTAACTGACGCTCTATTTGTTGTCTTACGTTACTTCCCACGATACTGCCTCATTCCTTGCTTATGCCGTCATCGTATCACAGATTTTTTAGAAATCTAGACGTCTAAAAATCTTTCTAATGTCGCAACAACCAACTTAACTAACTACATAGAAGGACACAAGCCCTTCCCTATGTAGCATTTTCGAAACAATTCGGTTTTAGAAACGAGAAAAATCCACAAGTTATCGTTTTAAGCTCTAATCTATAAGCAAGAGAAATGAATTCAAAAATAGTGATTGATATTCCCGGAAGAGAAGCACAAAATCCCATTAACATTTTTATACAAACTAGGTGGAGTGATGTCCGTTTATCAGACTTTATGTTTTTTGTCGGCAGCGGCAATGTTAATTGCCTTTTTAAACAGCAAGATAGGTAAAATGCAAACTACGATAGCCATCACAGCTGGTGCTATGATGCTGTCGCTATTCATTTTGATTGCTGGCCAAAACGATTGGTTTCAACTCACAGAAATTGCCACAGAGACCGTAGCTGATATTGATTTTGAAGACTTCCTTTTGCAGGGGATCCTTGGCTTCTTACTCTTTGCAGGTGGTTTAGGCATTAAGTTGCCTCATTTGAAAGATCAGAAATGGGAAATCACTGTACTTGCACTCGGTGCAACCCTCTTTTCAACTTTCTTTATCGGTTTTGCGCTTTACGGGTTCTG
>ASHK01000624.1 GCA_000695745.1 Vibrio madracius
TAAAAAGGCTGGGTGGAGTGATGATTATATGAGCGCAAGTATTCTTTGGCTTATAAAATGAGCAAAGTATGCTCGCGCCCTGAGTGATACCGAGGTTTGGCTACGCAGATTATCCAGCCATTCGGTCTGATTTGGCGGCAGAATATCTTCAATAAAATACGGTTGATATTGCTCAACTTGCTTGGCAAATTGCAGCGCTTGATTAGGGAACAGTCGTTCATGTACATCGTGAAGAATGTGGAATTTACGACCGTACTTCTCACGCAGTAAACGGAACATCTCCAGTGTGTTATCCATGTACTGATCTTGATCGTAATATGAGCCCTCAGTTGGATTGTCTGTGGTGTGCATATTTTCTGGTACCCCACCATAAAAGCCTAACTGACAACGAATGTGTTTATAGCCTTGCTCTAGGAACTGTTCAATTTGTTCATAAAGCCCTTCCATCGTGTCACTCGTAGCGTGCGTATACACTTGAATGGCATCTCTAGATTTACCACCAAATAATTGATGTAGCGGCATATTAGCTAATTTGGCTTTAATATCCCAAAGGGCCATATCAACACCAGATATAGCATTATTAATAACCGGACCATTACGCCAGTAGGCATTGACCATCATCATTTGCCATAGATCTTCAATGTTATTCGCATTCTTACCTAATAATAATGGCTTAATATATTCATCCACCATAGTTTTAACAGCAAGTGGACGCTGTTGGAATGTCGCACAACCGTACCCTGTTACGCCGCTTTCGGTTTCTACAATCACAGTAATTAGATTGTGTCGGTCAGGTTTAGTAATTATACATTCTATGTTGGATATGATATTTTCTTTCACGGCGTAAAGGCTCTATGTCGGTGGTTTTATTCTATATAACAGCGAAAAAAACCTTATTTCAAGCGCTATTTTTTGGCAAAAAGTAACTGGTTCGTTATTACTAAACATTCGCTAATAAAAACGAACCAATCGATGAAATTCGCTGAAAATTAACCATTCACCACATTTAATGTGACGGAAGTCTCTGTTTTTCCGATTGGGGTAAATATGAGTGATGGATATTATGTCCCCAACAAATAACGCAAGCACATAGGGACTCCTTAGATGCAACTTACTGAAACTAATAACGAAGTGAACTTGAATGCTCAAGCATCGAGCAATAAGGACAGCTTTAGCGACAACCTACAAACATTGGTTCAAGCACTTGGCGGACAAGACAACATCATCAACATTACTCACTGCATGACTCGTCTTCGTTTTAAATTGGCGGATGAAACACTAGCCAAAAAGGACCAGCTGGAGGCCATTTCTGGCGTCAAAGGAGTGGTTCTTGCTCAAGGTCAGACCCAAGTCGTTATCGGAGTAGATGTAGAAAAGTGGTACAACGCACTATCAGGCATTCATACGGCCGGTGATGCACCCGTCGTTGAGGCTGAGAAAGGTAAACTGTTCCAAAACGCGATGCGCATCGTCGCAGGTATTTTTGGCCCTGTCGTTCCGGCAATCGCTGGTGCGGGTATGTTAATGGGTCTCCTTTCCGGCTTGATTGCGACCAACGTTATTTCCGAATCGTCAGACACGGTATACTTCTTCCGCTCGATTTCTACCGCCGTATTCTTCTTCCTACCTATGTTGGTATCTTTTTCTGCGGCTAAAGTATTTAAGGTCAATGAATACATCGCCTTGGCAGTATCTTCCGCCATGCTTGCGCCTAAATTGGTAGAAAAAGCTGCGCTACTTAAAGACGCGGGTAGCGTTCCGGAGTTGACCGTACTTGGTGTGGTGCCTATCGAATTGCTTAACTATGGCGGCGCAATTGTGCCTGCAATCTTAGCGGTTTGGGTACTGTCAAAAGTGACGCCACTGGTTGACCGATTCGTCCCTTCATCCGCCAAGCCAGTATTTACTCCCCTACTGGCCTTCACCGTCACTTCAACTATCGTATTGTCACTGGTTGCCCCAGCAGGTATGTGGTTAAGTAATGGCGCGGGTTGGGTGGTCAGCTCGCTATTAGAAATCTCTCCAACGCTGACTGGTTTTGTGTTTGGTTTAACTCGTCCAATCACCATCGTATTTGGTATCCACCACAGCATGACACCAATCAGCTTGAATAACTTTGCTCTGTATGGAAAGGACTTGCTCATGCCGATCATGTGTTTGGGTAACCTTGCTATCGCAGGTGCGACTATGGCGGTATGGTACAAACAGCGTAAGAACGTTTCCAAAGAACAATCTTCTGTCACTGTCGGTTCTGGTATCACGGCAATCCTAGGGATCACTGAACCTGCACTCTTTGGTGTGTTGACTAAGTACACTAAAGCACTGTTCATGGCGAGCTTGGCAGCAGGTGTTGTTGGTGCCATTTCAGTGACTATCGACACGCATCTAACCAGCTACATTTTGTCTTCAGTATTTAGTTTGCCTGCATACCTAGCAAGCGGTACTCAAAACTTTATTCAAGCGGTTCTTGGTGTGATTGGTGTGTTTGCATTGGCGTTTGCTTTCAGGGCGCGAGCATACTTTGCTCATTTTATAAGCCAAAGAATACTTGCGCTCTATAATCATCACTCCACCCAGCCTTTTTAAGCTTTTGTCTTTGACTCGCAG
>ASHK01000625.1 GCA_000695745.1 Vibrio madracius
TCGATTCTTGCGTTAGGGTAAGAAAGCTGAGTCCGATCGAGAATAGACTGTGCAGCACTACTGACTTCATTGGCATCACGTAGGTTTAACATTACGCCGTGTATGTCAGATTTATGAGCAATATCAGGAGAGCGAAGCTTTACTGTGACAGGGTAACCTATATTTTCAGCAAGATGAATCGCTTCTGTTGGATCATGAGCTAACCACGTGGGTAATGTTGGTAAGTTAAATAAATCAAATAGTTGCTCACAGACGTGCGATTCAAGCTGGGTAAAGTTTCGTTCCTCAGATATTGACTCTACATGAGAAGCCAGCCACTCATGAGCTTTCGAAAGTTGTTCGGTGGTGTATGAATCCGTTGTGGTTGGCGTTTCCATTAATTGCCATTGGTTACGTCGGTACTCAACTAAGTGCATGAACGCGGTAACTGCACTTTCAGGCGTCCGATAGGTAGGAATACCGTGATTTGTAAACAAAAGCCGTGCTTCTTTCGCCGTCGCTTCACCAGACCAATTAGTCAATATGTTAAAGCGCTTGGATTTAGGGTGGTTTTGTAGTGTGGCTATGACATCTGACGCGGTTTGTTGTGAGTCTGCCGTAGCCGATGGGCTGTGCATAATCAGAATGGCGTCCACATCGTCACTATCTAAGACCACATTCAACGCATCACAATATCGTTTGGCGGTAGCATCGCCGACCAAATCAATAGGATTGCTCTTAGGCCAAGCGTTTGGAAGCACACTCGACAGCTTGGTAATCGTCGCTTCAGATAGCTCTGCGATTTTCCCTCCTCGGTCGGTAAGCGAATCCAATGCCATATTAGCGGGACCGATACCATTGGTAATTACTGCAAGTCGCTCACCGCGCAGTGGGACTGAATGGGTCAAGGTTTCAACGGCTGCAAACAACTCATGAGTATTATTTACTCTTAACATACCCGCACGCTGAATAGCAGAATCATAGACGATATCAAACGATGGTGATGGATCCGTTTGCGATCTATTCATTAGATTGTGCCGGCCAGCTTTGAGAACCAAAATACGTCTGTTGCGGGAGGCTGCACGTGCGGCGGACATAAAACGTCTTGCATCGCGGATAGAATCAACATACAAAAGGATCGATTCGGTCTTACTATCACGAGCGAGGTAATCCAGCAGTTCATCAAAATCGATGTCAAGACCAGACCCAATTGACAGAAACGCAGAAAACCCGATGCTTTTGTCATTAGCCCAGTCAAGAATGGTCGTACATACCGCAGATGACTGTGAAATAAACGCAAGTTTTCCGGGTTTACAATCTACAGGAGAAAATGAAGCATTAAAGTTCTGCCAAGCAAAAGAATGCCGAGACTATTAGGCCCCAAAACTCTCATACCAGACTGTTGCGCTATTTGCAGACATTTTTGTTCAAGCGTGCAGTGCTCATCAAATGCCAGTCCCATGTCTGAGGCCATGACAATCACGGTTTTTACGCCGGACACCACAAGGTCGTTAAACAAATCAACGTTGCGCTCACCTTTAGTGCACAAAATCGCGATATCCGGTTTTAATGGCAGTTCACTGACGGCTCGATAACACAGTATGCCATTGACCGATTTATACTTAGGATGTACAGGTAGGATGGTTCCCTGATAGCCGCCTAACAGCAGGTTTTAATTACCACACTACCGGCTCTATGAGGTTTTATCGATGCACCAATAACAGCGATAGAAGTTGGCTTAAAAAGAGTATCTAACGACATGGCATACCTATAGCGCAAAAATATGAAGTGATTCAGATTCAATCTCATAAAGACTTAACTATAGTAGTCTAGGAACGCAGCACTTAGACATAGTAAGCTCCTAAAATTAGACAATAACGTATTGCTGTACCTCAATTATTGTGTAACATGTCACATGAAGATAGGACAGGTGCTGGGAATCTTTGATTCTAGAGAATTCTGTCTGCATGATTTAGGGAATTATTAACTCAGGCAGTAATAAAATGAAAAGAGTCGTTATTTTAAGTTTGGTTTCATTATTAGCAGCGTGTTCTTCTAGTGATTATACAACTGAGGTTAAAACGGAAAGCTATCGCGAAGACTATGCGCCAGTAGAAGCTACAACCGTTGCGCCAGTAACTGTCGCGGCTACGCAGACAGAAGACGTTAAAAAAGAGACAGCGAGTACCCCATCAAAAGAGCAAACGGTAGCAGCGACCACAACGCAACCAGCCAAAGATGATGTCGTAAAAATTGTCCCACCATCTAAGAAACAAGCTGAGCAAGATTTCCGGTTTGGTTACACCATTCAGGTCGTAGCGGTAGGTAGCCAGGCAAAAGTCGCGTCGTTTTCAGATAAATTACCAAAAAACGGTCAACCAATTTGGCAAAACTACAAAGTGGTTAATGGTACTAAGTGGTATTCAATCCTCTTTGGAGATTATGCGACAAAACAGCAAGCAAGAGAGGCTATCGCGTCACTACCCAAAGAATTTAAAGACCTTAAACCATTTGTACGTAGTATCGACCAAATCAAGAAATCTGAATACCCTACGTTGAGTAAACTGAACTAGGCAAAAATAAGATGATTAAGACGCGTTCAATGGCATATTGGGCGCGTTTTTGTATGTATTGTGCGCATCCAGTGTCAGTCAACGACGATTTAATAGATTTAGAACTGAATGTTGTTTCTCGATCGTTTATCATCTAGTGAAAGCAATTTAAGGACAAGCTTAAGATGTCAAAACTCAATATCCTTCTATTATGTGGTGGCGGTTCAGCAGAGCATGAAGTTTCACTTGTTTCAGCGAACTCTA
>ASHK01000626.1 GCA_000695745.1 Vibrio madracius
CTGCTTGAGCGTACTCACCAAAACGGTCGTGAGCCCAGAACACGATATCAGGACCGTCACCCGTCGCTGCAACTTGAGGGAAGCGGCTCTCAAGACCATCAGGGTGAGCAACTGTCACTTTGATACCTGTGTCTTCTTCAAACTTCTTACCTACTTCTGCAAGGCCGTTATAACCTTTATCACCATTGATCCAAATAGTGAGTTGTCCTTCTTCGATAGCAGCGTTTGCACCAAAAGAACCAAGAGCAACTAGAGTACCTAGCGCGACAGTGCTTAGGGCTTTTTTCATGTTCATATCCTTTTTATAGTTTTGATCGCAGGTCATCCAGAGGATTTTCCTAAATTTCGAAGAGTATCATCTAAAAAATACAGCCAGGTCTCATCCTCCTACTCTCTACGCCCTTTGGAGTAGCGGTGATTTCCGTGATCTCAATCGCCAAAGACTAATAGATCAACATCACAAAACAATCTTCTGTTGTGACATGTTTCACCATTATCAGACGTAATTATTTGAACTAGATCTCACATGCTGTTTCTACTCCCCTAACCCCTCCTCCTTTCCTACTCCCCCCACATTTATTTTTATCAGGAGGATGTACGATACACACCAATCTAGGAAACTGCAGTCATCCAAGAGTGGATGGTAAGAACCCTTTACCAGTAAGAGCTGTGTGCTCCTTGCGTTTCATACGAAACACATGCTGGGTTTGCATCGCCAGACTCGCCAAGTAGCCATAAATTGAAATACTAGTGGTAATGAATGTTACGGGGGAGAATTTCAATTTATGGCGGGGGATACTAGCGAAGTTTTGGCTTTGAGGGTGGCGCCATATCGTACTGCGCCGCCCTTTTTTCTTTCCATTAAGGGGCAAGATAGATAATCAAAGGACAAGGCCTTTACACAAAATCGTGCAATACCCTAATCACTTACCAATTTCCTACTATTATTACCTGTCGACTTATCTCTATAATGTTCGGCAGAAAGATATAAAAATGAATCGAGGACGAGCTACATGGCGAGTGTCACGTTAAAAAATGTTAGTAAAGCGTACGGCGACGTACTGATCTCCAAGAATGTCGACTTAGAAATCAATGAAGGGGAATTTGTTGTCTTCGTTGGTCCATCAGGTTGTGGTAAATCAACTCTACTACGCTGTATCGCAGGTTTAGAAGACATCACGTCCGGTGATTTGTATATTGGTGACGAGCGCATGAATGACGTTGAGCCATCCAAGCGCGGCGTAGGTATGGTATTCCAATCTTATGCTCTTTACCCTCACCTTAACCTATATGACAACATGTCGTTTGGTCTTAAGCTTGCAAAAGCCGATAAAGCAGAAATCGACCGCCGTGTTGAACATGCTGCCGAAATTCTTCAATTAGGTCATCTGCTTGAGCGTCAACCTAAAGCCCTTTCTGGCGGTCAACGCCAGCGTGTAGCGATTGGTCGTACTTTGGTATCTCAACCTAATGTATTTTTGCTAGATGAACCCTGTCTAACCTTGATGCAGCGCTGCGTGTCAACATGCGTTCGCAAATCACTAAGCTGCAACGTCAACTTGGCTGCACCATGATCTATGTAACGCATGATCAGGTAGAAGCGATGACTATGGCTGACAAAATTGTTGTCCTAGATGCTGGCTATGTGGCACAGGTCGGTAAACCACTTGAGCTTTATCATTATCCTGACAACCGTTTTGTAGCTGGTTTTATTGGCTCTCCAAAGATGAATTTCATGAGTGTATTCATCGACGAAGTCGAAGCAGAGCGCGTAAAAGTTCAGCTTTCTGACGGCGACTCATTCTGGATTCCAGTGGACGGGACAACCGTAAACAAAGGTGACGTATGTCTCTGGGTGTGCGTCCAGAACACCTTGTCTCTGAAGAGGAAGGCGATGCTAAAGTTGAAGGCGAAGTTATGATCGTCGAGAAGCTTGGCAACGAGACTCAAGTCTATCTAAATCTAAGAAAGTGCTGATGCTGACGTTATCTACCGTCAACCAGACACTCTTGAGGTAGAAGTCGGTGACCGTATTAAGATTGGTATCCCAGCACATCGTTGCCACTTGTTCCATAGTGATGGTAAGGCGTGTCGTCGTTTGTATAAAGAAGCCGGGATTTAATTAAACCTTTAAACCGTTTAAACCTTAAAATTAATTGAGTTTTATAAAAATCCTCCCATCTTGAAATGTGGAGGATTTTTTTACTCACGTCGAAGAGAACAATCATTTTCAACAATCCATGTGGCTATTTTGTTTACGACAACTGTGGCAGGAAAACTCGCTTGGTCCAGTTCAAACATTGCCTCTCCTGAAGATTGCTCGACATGTACATTTGCTCCTGTTGATGTCACAACGTCAATATACAATTGAGATTCATCCAGTTTATTCCGTACAATAATCAAACGATACTCTTCATCGGACATACAGTTTATTAATACCGTATTCTCAGGTAATACAATTGGACTAAAAAAAATAAAAAGAGACGGCGATCAACGCCGTCGCTTGCCTTATTTTTTTCATAGTCAATTAGTTTTGTAGAACTGTAACACTAGTATTCATTGAGCCTGATTCAACAACATTCGAAACATCTCCCCAACTTTGGGTCACACTAATAGTGTTATTGGTTGCATTATCAAGGTCAACGTTTGACCAGTTGTTATTGCCTTTCTGGTTGACGGTAACTCTATTTTCGTTACTCGCATACAGATCAACCATTGATTCATTGTTGTAACGAGTGGTATTTTTGCCTTGGTCAACAAACACTCTGTTGTCACTAGAGCTTCCACTTAGCGAGACATCAGAATAATGATTTCGACCTAGTTGAGTTACATCGACTCTATTCGATGATGACATATCGCTTACACTTACATTCGAATCGTTCCAGTTACCATCCTGAGTCACCTCTGTACGGTTCGATGATGACTTATTGCTATAGCTGATTTCAGAGTCATTTTGAAGCCCGTATTGCTTAACAAAAGATTTGTTTGACTTGCTTTTCCCCGTCGACTTAACACGAGACCAATGGTCGATACCTTGCTGCATGACATCTGCTTTAGAGTTGTCCT
>ASHK01000627.1 GCA_000695745.1 Vibrio madracius
TTGATTGTAAACTCGTTTTACGCCTTTTAAACCTTCCACTTGTGCTTCGAGTTGGTTGCTTAGTGCTTGGGTTTTAGATTGCCCCATGAGAACCACTGTGCCGCGTTGAGAGCTCGCTACGACACGAACTTGACCCACATAGGGTGCTTTATTACTCATGCCGGCTACTTCGGACTCTAGTGAGTTATCGTTCCATATTTCTTTAGTGGTTCGAGTATCGGTGACCAAATTAACGGTGGTGGCCGCACCAGCAACAAACAAACCAGCACACCCAGACAAGATGGTGCTCGCCAGCAGCAACGTCAGAACTTTGTACATCTTCATGGCATTACTCTTCGTGCGAAGGGAACAGAACTTGATCAATAAGATCGCATAAGCAGTGCAGGGTTACCATATGCACCTCATGTATGCGCGCCGTTCTGTGAGATGGGATCCGAATTTCAACATCGTTCTCACCTAACAGCCCAGCCATCTCGCCACCGTCTTTACCAGTGAAAGCAATAATGGTCATATCTCGTGTCACCGCAGCTTCCATCGCTTTGATAACGTTTTTGCTATTACCGCTGGTAGAGATCGCCAGTAGAATGTCACCCGCCTGACCAAAGGCTCGAACTTGCTTTGCGAAGATATCCTCAAAGTTGTAGTCGTTCGCGACTGCCGTCATGGTGGTGCTATCGGCAGTCAATGTCATCGCAGGTAGGCTAGGACGCTCGGTCTCGAAACGGTTGAGTAAACAAGAGACAAATTGCTGAGCATTGGAAGCAGAACCGCCATTACCGCAGCAAAGTATTCTGTGTCCATTAAGTAGCGTCGCTACCATAGCCTGTGCTGCATGAGTAATAACGTCAGGAAGTGCTTCTGCCGCTGCAATTTGAATTTGAATACTTTCAGTGAAACTTTCTTTAATGCTATCGCGCATGGTTATCCTTGAGTGATCGCGTTCTTTATCCAGTTAATGTCATTGCCTTGCTGATGAATGGCAACCACATCGAATCGAAAATCAGTATCGTAGGGCGATAAGCCGTTTTGCAGCAACCAGAGTGTGGCTGCTTTTTGTAGCTTTCGAGCTTTAGAGGGCGTGACCATCTCTTGAGCTAAGCCATACTGAGTGCTTTGCCGATACTTTACCTCGACGAAGACAAGAGTGGAACCGTCTTGCATGACAAGGTCCAGTTCGCCACATTTGGCGGTATAATTCTCCGCTAAGGCTACTAGGCCTTGTCGGCCCAAATAGTCCTTAGCGAGAGTTTCGTAGTTTTGCCAACCGCTCTCTTATTGGCTGACCGATTGTTCCACGGCAGCAGTGCCATCTGTACCATCTTCCGAGCTAGAGGTTTGCGTATCAACGGCTTCCGTTACTTGAGTCGGCTTTTGTCCATACACTCCCCAAGATATTTGACGTTGTACTACACAATCAGAATCGACACTCAACGTACCAGTTTGTCCTTTAACAGAATAACCTTCCACGGCTTTTAGTTGTGGTAGTTCTTTGGTTAGCGAATACGCATCCATCCCAAGAGCTTGAAGGCGTTTTTCCGCATTTGAGCTCTTAGGCCAAAACTTGGTCATTTGAGCATCAAGTTGAGGATCTTGGTCAATCAGTAGAGGAATATCGCTATAGACTACGCCAGTCAGATCTTCGTATTGACGCTTACTCGTGTGGCTGTGTGAATCAGCAAACAATTGAGGCTGTTTCGCATCTGGTTAATGGCAACTTCAATAAATGGTTTGATTAGTGTGAGGTCGGCACTGTTTGCCACGATATACACGGAATCAATATCGCGTCGACTGCGAGGTTGATTCTCTAATTTCATCCCTGTTAGGGCTTCCATTTGAGCAATACGTTGCTGGCTGTCTTGAGGCCAAAGACATTATTTATGGTCTTTTGCAGCTGAGCTCGATTGCCATATTGTGCAACGGCGACTTTGTTGTCGCTGACTTTTGCCCATTCCTGCTCGAATGCTTTTACTACACGGTCACCGAGACTTCCCCTTGGTGCTAAAACCAGTGGGTACTCATAGTTACCTTGAGAAAGATGGGCAGCGGCTTGTGCGACTTCTTGCTCAGGAGACAGGGTTAGATAACACATCATTTGCGAAGGCTCTAACTGAGTAGGAATATTCAGAGCGAGCGCCGGAATTGGCGTTTGTGACTCTTCCTGAGCTTGCTGCAATTTTTCTACATTTTCTTTGATAAGCGGTCCAACAATAAAGTCGACTTCATTGGCTATAAGTTGTGCTTTAATATCAGCTGGAGCCGTTTCATTTGTGTCAATAACAGTAAAAATAGCACTTGGGTCACGCTGCGCATCGTCTAACATCGCCATCATGAAACCATCACGAACCAGCTGTGCTTGTTTCGCATATTTACCTGTTAAAGGGAGTAACAATGCGGTGCTATGTGGGGCAGTGATCTCTAGACTCAAGATATCTAAGATACTTTGTGGAGTATATTCCGCAGCCGGATGGTCGGGATTTTCGGCTAGCCAGTTCTTTAGAGTATTTTGCAGCTGAGGAAGGTTTCCTCCGAGCGCTTTCATATACGTGGCAAGTTGCAGCCAACCATCAAGGACTTCTTCTTTAGGCTCAGCAACCAAAGTCGACAGTTGATCGGCAGAATACTGGTTCAGGTTACTCCAAATCTCATCATTGATACCCTGCTGCTCTTCGCGCGGAGCAAAGCCTGACATCGCTATTAACTCTCGGCTTGATTCGAAGTAACGACCGAGTTCAGCTAAGCTTTGCGAGCGTAATTGGTAGTAATGTTTCCACTGTTGCTGGGCAAGAGGCCACTCGGCTGGGAAATTCAGCTGCAAGTATGCGTCCTGCGCATGACCTTGTGCTAAGTTCAGCTCCGCACGGGCTAATTGCCATTCCGCCTGTTGAATGACGGTCAAATTTTGTTTGGCTAGACGATTAGAAAGTCGTTTAGCTTGCTCGTAGTTGCCTTCTTGAATCGACGCTTTGAACGCTAGAATTAGCCATTCATTAGCGAAACCACCTTGATCAGCATCAGCGCGCATTAAGTACGTCTCTGAAGATGCGGTTGGAGCAAGGGTGATATCAACACTCGTTGGGGCGCTTGGCTGAGTAGAACAAGCGGCAATGGACAAAGCCAATGCAATTGGAGTCAGTAGGCGTGTTACACTATTTCTCTTTGGGTTCATCATTGCCATGAGCTCTTTAATCACTATTCGTGTAAAATCATTATATTAATCGTTGAAGTGCTGGTAAACAAATGACAAGCAACAAAACCACTTATATTGAGCAACCAACGCTCTTTATTGTACCGACTCCCATTGGAAACCTCGGTGATATCACACAAAGAGCGCTCGATGTCTTAAACAGCGTCGATATTATTGCTGCTGAAGATACTCGTCATACGGGTAAACTTTTATCGCACTTCAATATTCAAACTAGGACATTTGCGCTCCATGATCACAATGAGCAGCAAAAAGCACAAGTTTTAGTCGATAAATTGTTATCGGGCGAATCCATTGCATTGGTTTCCGATGCAGGTACGCCATTGATTAGCGATCCAGGGTACCATTTAGTCTCTCAATGTCGTCAAGCGGGCGTTAAAGTTGTGCCATTACCTGGTGCGTGTGCTGTGATAACGGCTTTAAGTGCTTCTGGGTTGCCGTCTGACCGATTTAGCTTTGAAGGCTTCCTGCCTGCGAAAAGCAAAGGCCGTAAAGATAAGTTTATGGAAATTGCTAAGGCTGAACGCACCTGTATTTTTTATGAATCTCCACATCGAATTACCGAGTCTC
>ASHK01000628.1 GCA_000695745.1 Vibrio madracius
ATTTGAGCAAGATAGCGCGATTACCGATGAGTATTTCGTTGAAGGTATGGTGGATGTTGGGGTAATGAAAGTACCGTTTAAGCCTGGTAGCAAAGTCAGAAAAACCGAACAAGGATGGGTATGGTTAGGTAACCGAAAATCATAACGTGTGACCCTTTTGCCCCGGCGTTTGGCTGGGGCTTTTTTCTATTTGTCGTTTCCAGTACGCACTACGCTAAGAATTTTAGCGGTACAGAGCAAAAGTCACGTCTTAGGCGATGCTCGACTGCTGTGATTGCAACACTCGCATCTTAATTACGTAAAGTATATACTTGCGCCCAAACCGACTCTTGTCTGCTTAAGTCTCAAACTTGGCACGATAAGATGGCTGAGTTTGTACTACAGTTGATATTTGTTACCTATACTGTCGTGTTCAGACAGCATTGCAACGAGATGTGAAAAGACTATGAGATTTATCGTAAAGCCCCATCCAGAGATTTTTGTAAAAAGCGATTCAGTGCGTAAGCGCTTTACAAGAATCTTAGAGTGCAACCTGCGAATCATTATCCAACGCCGTACGGAATCTGTAGCGGTGTATAACCGTCGTGATCACATTGAAGTGAATGCTAACTCTGATGAGTACTATAACGAGGTATTGGAGATCTTAACCCATACGCCAGGTATTCATCACGTGCTTGAAGTTCAGCAATCAGACTTTGCTGATATGCATGATATTTATGAGCAAGTATTGGAACTGAATGGCAGTCGTATCGAAGACAAAACGTTTGTTGTTCGTGCTAAGCGTCGTGGCAAACACGATTTTACGTCAATTGAGTTAGAACGCTATGTTGGTGGTGGTCTGAATCAGGCAGTAGAAAGTGCTCGCGTTAAATTGTCTAAGCCGGATGTGACAATCAATATTGAAGTTGCCAACGATAAGTTGAATCAAGTGATTGCTCGCCATAAAGGTCTAGGTGGTTTCCCTCTTGGAACACAAGAAGACGTGCTGAGCCTTATCTCTGGTGGTTTTGATTCTGGCGTATCGAGTTATCTGCATATCAAACGTGGTTCAAAAACTCACTACTGTTTCTTTAATCTTGGCGGTCCAGCGCATGAGATTGGTGTTAAACAAGTTGCGCATTACTTGTGGAACAAATACGGTTCTTCTGCAAAGGTGAAGTTCATATCGGTAGACTTTGAACCGGTTGTAGCTGAGATTCTTGAAAAAGTTGAAGACGGTCAAATGGGCGTCATCCTCAAGCGTATGTTTATGCGTGCTGGTGGAATGCTTGCTGATAAGTTTGGCATCGAGGCATTGGTGACCGGTGAAGCGTTGGGGCAAGTATCGAGTCAAACGCTGACCAACTTACGTCATATTGACGGGGTTACGGATACCTTAATTCTTCGTCCACTGATCAACTGGGACAAAGAGGATATTATTGACCTTGCTCGTGAAATTGGTACGGAAGATTTCGCTAAGACGATGCCAGAATACTGCGGTGTAATTTCTCGTAAGCCGACAGTGAAAGCGGTGAAAGCTAAGCTAGAAGCTGAAGAAGAGAAATTCGATTTTGCGGTTCTTGAGCAAGTGGTTCGCGACGCTCGAATGATGGACATTCGCGATATTGAGAAAGAAAGCCAAGAACAAGCGCCAGAAGTGGAGCAAGTTCAAGCGGTTGAACAACACGCTATTGTGCTTGATATTCGCAGCGCGGAAGAAGAAGAGGCAAGTCCGTTAGAACTTGATGGTGTTGAAGTTCAACATCTTCCATTCTTCAAACTAGGCACCAAGTTTGGTGACTTAGACCAGTCGAAAACCTATCTGCTGTACTGCGATCGTGGCGTGATGAGCCGTCTGCAAGCGCTGTATTTGCAGGAACAAGGTTTTAACAATGTGAAAGTGTATCGACCTTAAGGTTACCCTTATCGCGATAGATTGGTCAC
>ASHK01000629.1 GCA_000695745.1 Vibrio madracius
AGATTTAAATGCGATTGAAGAAGCGCAAGCTTTAGAACGATTGCAGGATGAATTTGAATTAACCCACCAGCAAGTCGCGGATGTGATTGGTAAGTCACGTACAGCGGTGAGTAATTTACTTCGTCTGAATCAACTGGAATCATCGGTTAAGAAACTGGTTGAATCTAAACAGATAGATATGGGTCATGCTCGTGCACTTTTGGCATTGGAAGGTGAAGTTCAATGTGAGGTGGCAAACACGGTTGCTAAGAAACAGCTGACAGTTCGTCAAACCGAAGATTTAGTGAAAAAGTGCTTAAAACCGAACTCTCTAGAGAAAAAACAGTCAGAAGACCGTGATGCTAAAGAAATTTCACATCGTTTAAGTGAAATTCTAGGTGCAAAAGTGTCTCTTGTCCGAAATGCAAGCGGAAAAGCAAAAGTAACGATAAGTCTTGATGAACCTCACAAATTGGAGCAACTTATTGCCAAGCTTGAGAGCTAAATGAGATAATTGATGTAGGTCAATTATTTATAAATTGAAATTTTGTGCGAAAGTTACGGTTTTGTGAATGAAATAGCACCTTTTTGGTGCTGTTTGATTGCAATAACTTTGTCGGAAAGTATAATTTTCGCGAATCTCCCAGCACAGTAGTAATTTAGGTGCATTGTGGAAAAAACTATAGGAAAGAATACATGGTAGCTGTGCTAGCTAGACCAGGACGAGAGCTTGCAAAGCGATTGTTACTGATCCAAGCCAGCGTGGTTACATTGGTAGCTGTTGGAATGGCAGTGGCTGTAAATGCTGAGTGGGGAATTTCAGCGCTCATTGGTGGTGGCAGTTTTGTTATCGCTAATGCGGTTTTTGCATTGTGTGCATTTTTGTTTAGTGGGGCTCGAGCAGCGAAAAAGGTTGCCGCGTCTTTCTACGCAGGAGTGACTCTGAAAATCCTCATTACGGTTGCTCTATTCTCAATTGCTTACATGTATATTCAGGTGGAAGTGATTCCCTTGAATCTCACTTTTTTACTGGCCGTCTTAATTAACCTTATGGCACCAGTAATATTCGTCAACAACAAAAAATAGGATGAGTTATGGCTGCGCCAGGTGAAGCGCTAACATCGGCCGGATATATCACTCACCACTTGACCAACCTTTCGTTAGGAAGTCTGGGTTTAGTGGAGGAGACGAGTTTCTGGAACGTACATATCGATAGCCTGTTTTTTTCTGTGTTTACTGGTCTGATATTCCTTGGAGTATTTCGTTCAGTAGCAAAGAAAGCAACAGCTGGTGTGCCGGGCAAGCTGCAGTGTTTTGTTGAAATGATCGTGGAATTCGTTGACGACAACGTCAAAGAAACGTTTCATGGACGCAACGCGCTAATCGCGCCTTTAGCACTAACTATCTTCTGTTGGGTATTTTTAATGAATGTCATGGACCTTGTTCCTATCGACTTCTTACCTTACCCTGCAGAGCAGATGGGCATCCCTTACCTCAAAGTGGTTCCTTCTGCTGATGTCAATATCACCATGGCTATGGCGCTAGGTGTTTTTGCTCTGATGATTTATTACAGCATCAAAGTAAAAGGTCTAGTTGGCTTTACAAAAGAATTGACTCTACACCCATTTAACAATCCAATCATGATTCCTTTCAACATGCTGATCGAAGTCGTGTCTTTGCTTTCAAAGCCACTGTCTCTCGGTATGCGTCTGTTCGGTAACATGTTTGCGGGTGAGGTGGTCTTCATTCTTTGTGCTGCAATGCTACCATGGTATTTACAATGGATGGGCTCACTACCATGGGCGATATTCCATATTCTGGTTATTACGATTCAAGCCTTCGTGTTTATGATGCTAACGATTGTTTATCTATCAATGGCACACGAAGACAGCGATCACTAACTTTATTAACGCTTTTTATTTGGGCAAATTTAAGCCAACAACTATAAATTGGAGATAGTAATGGAAACTTTACTGAGCTTTTCTGCAATCGCCGTAGGTATCATTATCGGTATGGCAGCATTTGGTACGGCGATCGGTTTTGGTCTTCTAGGTGGTAAATTCCTTGAAGGCGCGGCTCGTCAACCTGAAATGGCTCCGATGCTTCAAGTTAAGATGTTCATCATCGCAGGTCTACTTGATGCGGTTCCTATGATCGGTGTTGTTATCGCACTGCTATTCACATTCGCGAACCCGTTCGTTGGTCAGCTAGGTTAATCAGCTTTTCTCAGACAAGTTTCGGACTTGTCACCTGATTAAACTTTAGCTCGTCAATGAACTATTAGAGGGGTAGCTGTTGTGAATATGAACGCAACTCTGCTAGGTCAAGCAATCTCATTTGCACTGTTTGTGTGGTTCTGCATGAAGTATGTATGGCCGCCAATCATGAATGCGATTGAAGAACGTCAGAAAAAAATTGCTGACGGTTTAGTAGCGGCTGAACGCGCTGCTAAAGACTTGGATCTAGCACAAGCCAACGCTTCTGACCAAATGAAGGAAGCGAAGCGCACTGCAACAGAGGTCATTGAACAGGCAAATAAGCGTAAAGCACAAATTATCGATGAAGCTCGTGAAGAAGCTTTGGCAGAACGCCAAATGATTCTTGCGCAAGCAGAAGCAGAAATTGAAGCTGAACGTAACCGTGCCCGTGATGAGCTGCGCAAACAAGTTGCAACTCTGGCTGTAGCTGGTGCTGAGAAGATTCTTGAGCGTACTATCGATAAAGATGCGCAAAAAGATATTCTCGACAATATTACTGCGAAACTTTAAGGCGAGGGGCGCATATGTCTGAATTGACTACAATCGCACGCCCCTATGCTAAAGCAGCATTTGACTTTGCGGTAGAAAAGCAAGCATTAGACCAATGGGTTGAGATGCTAACTTTTGCCGCTGAAATCACCAAAAATGAAGATATTGCAGACCTGTTATCAGGCTCTATTACTGCGAAAAAAGTCGCGGATATCTTTATTGCTGTTGGTGGTGAACAGTTTGATGAATTCGGTCAAAACTTGATTAAAGTAATGGCTGAAAATGGTCGACTAGCCGCTTTGCCACGCGTTTTAGATGAATTTGTAGCTTTCAAAAAAGAGCTAGAAAAACAAATTGATGTTGAAGTGATTTCAGCATCGGATCTAAGCGACGAGCAACGGGCAGCGATCAGCGACAAACTTGAAAAGCGTCTTGAGCGCAAAGTTAAGCTGAATTGCAGTGTAGATGA
>ASHK01000630.1 GCA_000695745.1 Vibrio madracius
TATGGATATCGAGATACAGACTACTTCTTCTTGAAGATAAAAGCGGCTTTCCCCGGAAAGCGCGATGAACCCAAAAAAGCCCAGTCCGAGGGAGACTGGGCATAAAATCAAGTGCGTCTGATTTTAAAATTATTTGCGGATAGTTTCAGCTGCACGCTCAGCGCCAACTTTCGCTTCCCATTTCGCATTTAACTCTTCGATAGAAGTGCCAGAGCGTTTTAGGAAATCTTTGAAACCATCCCAGTGAGCGTCCATAACCTGATGCTCATCGGTTGCCGTTGCCAAAGCTTTTAGGCCCCACTCATCTGGAATGTAGACTTCGTTGAAGCCAGCGCGTGGACGGTTTTCTTTGATCGCTTTTACGAACATGTCGCTCTTACGTTTCACTTCTTCGATTGGGCCAAAGTGGCTTGGGTCAATCACAAGAATATAAGAACCGCCTACTGGACATGGCGCATCTTCCATCGTAAAGAAGTCACTCGGAACTGCTGGAAGCTCTGGCGCAATCTTACCTTTCGGGTTGATGATAGCCGTCATCACTTCGTTCCAGATGTTGAGTGAGTAAAGGCGTGGTGTTAGGAATGTCCACGGTGCTTTACAGTCAGCCACACGGCCGTAACCTTCGATGAGTGAACCCCACTTACGAGCATCAGCGGTTAGCTCACCCGTGTCTTGGTCAACGAGCGCTGCAACGTGTAGGTCGCGGTCGTTTACGATAGCGTCACAGATGTGAGAGTCGTAGCCTTCGCCGATCATGATAGAGGTGACTAGAGGGAGCTCTTCACCACCTACTAGCGCAGCATCGAACGGAGGGCAAGACATGGCTGGATCCATACCACCGAATGGAGCATTAAGAGGTACAGAGTTGTTTGAAGACATGGCAAACATGCCCTCTTTCATTGCCATCTGAGTGTAGTTTGAGAAGTTACCGCCATCACAGTGATCGTAGCCAAATACGATTGAGATACCGTGCTTGCGTGCTTTCTCGATAGCCGTTTGAGCCATCAGCGTACAAACGTAGTGACCAGAAGATTTCTTACCGTTGTAGACCGCCCAAGTATCGCCTTCAGACTCTAGCTCTGGCGTCGATGTAGGATCTAGGATACCTGCTTCGTATGGAATCGTTACCGCTTCGATAACACCAAGACCCTGATGAAGTTTACCTTGAAGACCACCAACCAATAGGTTGTGAGCAAGGATATCGGCATGAGTTTGGTCAGCACCGATATGTTTCCATGACTCAGAAACGATGAATGAGAAATACTCGTTATTA
>ASHK01000631.1 GCA_000695745.1 Vibrio madracius
TGGCTTCCATAACCAAAACTGAAAGTATAAGATCGCTAAATAACAGTTCAAAAATTGTGAAGTTGATCAGGTTGTCAAACAGATGAAAAAATTTATTGGTGCCCATGTTTCCGCCGCTGGTGGGGTTGATAATGTGCCACAAAGGGCAAATGAAATTGGTGCGAATGCATTTGCACTTTTTACTAAGAATCAGCGACAGTGGGTTGCAAAACCGTTGACCAAAGACGTTATCCAACGATTTAAATCGGAATGTCAAAAGTACGGCTTTCGTGCTGAGCAAATTCTTCCGCATGATTCCTATCTTATTAATTTGGGTGCGCCAGAGTTGGATAAACTTGAAAAATCTCGAGCTGCTTTTATCGATGAGATGGAGCGGTGCCAACAATTAGGGCTTACACTGCTTAACTTTCATCCGGGAAGTCATTTAAAAAAGCTGTCGGAGAGTGATTGTTTGGACCGTATTGCTGAGTCTATTAATCTGGCACATCAACAAGTCCCGGATGTTATCGCGGTCATTGAAAACACCGCAGGTCAGGGCACTAACCTTGGCTGGCGCTTTGAGCATTTAGCTCACATCATTGATAAGGTAGAAGATAAATCCAGGGTTGGCGTATGTCTTGATACCTGCCATACCTTTAATGCTGGCTACGATTTGCGAACTAAAGAGGCGTGTGAACACACGTTCGCAGAGTTTGACCGAATTGTTGGTATGCACTATTTACGAGCTATGCACCTGAATGACTCAAAAATCCCATTAGGAGGCAAGGTGGATAGGCATCATTCGCTTGGTAAGGGGGAAATTGGGTGGACGTGCTTTGAATACATCATGCAAGACGCTCGATTTGATTCTATCCCATTGATTTTAGAAACAATAGAACCCGCTATTTGGGGCGATGAAATCCAACAATTGAGACATTTCACAATTAATTGCTGATTTTTTGATAACTTACATGGCATTTTGGCATCTTTCTTTCATACTAAGTTACATGCATGTTGCATAAATGTGTGACTCAACAAGGTAGGTGCCATTATGACTCGTCCATTAACTCCTAGACCCAATACAGCACGTTCTACTCGCTTTCCGACCCCAAACCGACATATTCACGGTCAAGGTCATTATCGAACACCGCAGATCAAACATCCTAACCATTGATCGATAAATAAACTAATAAGCACTGACTCTGGTGGGAAACGTGCGTGGCGATACGCCAAATTGACAGTAGTGGTGACCCTTCGTTGAGTGATAGACTACCTGAAGTATTCATCTTCAGGGATCCATAATGACAACACTCACATGGCACGACGTAATCGGTAACGAAAAGCAGCAAGAATATTTTCAACAAACCATGGCGTATGTTGAAGAGCAGTGTAATCAAGGAAAAGTCATTTTCCCTCCTACGCAGGACGTATTTAATGCTTTTCGATTTACCGAGTTTTCTGATGTGAATGTGGTGATGTTGGGGCAAGATCCTTATCACGGTCCCAATCAAGCTCACGGCCTTTGCTTCTCTGTTTTACCTGGCGTCAAGACACCCCCTTCTTTGGTCAATATGTATAAAGAGCTCGCTCAGGATATTGAGGGCTTTGAGATTCCTGCGCATGGTTATTTGAAAAGCTGGGCTGAGCAGGGGGTGCTGATGTTAAATACGGTTTTAACGGTGGAGCAAGGGCAGGCCCACTCTCACGCTAAATTGGGTTGGGAGACATTTACCGACCGTGTAATAGAGGTGTTAAACCAAAATGGTGAAGGCATTATTTTTCTTCTTTGGGGCTCGCATGCTCAAAAGAAAGGAAAAATGATAGACCGTACAAAGCACCATGTGTTGACGGCACCTCATCCTTCACCCTTATCTGCGCATAGAGGCTTTTTTGGAAGTGGACACT
>ASHK01000632.1 GCA_000695745.1 Vibrio madracius
CTTAATACCAGACATCAAATACTCCTTAGTAGCTTGCAAGAGAGTACGTTATCCTGCAAGCGAAGCGGACTCGCTTCAAGCTAAGGGCGTTCAATATGTTAGCTAGGTTGCATATTTAATGCGCTGTGATTCATCTCATCGCAACCTAGCATGACGCTGTTACTTCTTAACGCAAACCGCTAGAACATTACCGGATTGCTGATCCCAAGGCGTGATTTTTTCATAATCATGCTCGAACAGATGCACATCGAACAGCGGCTCTAACAGTGCTTTTAGTTCTTGGATGGTAAACGCCACCATCGGATGCTCATCAAACCAACTTTGCGTTTCTTCACCGGTGGTTTTCTCAATATTGAGCTTAAGCGCCTGACGCTCACCCTCACCTTCGTAATACCAACCTGAACGGAACGTAAACATACTGCCTTCACTCTCTGCCGAGTGCTGAACAAAGGAACGGTTGTCAATTTTCAGTCTATCCACTGCATTGAAGCAAAATACACCACCAGCTGACAAGGCGTTGAAAACGCTGTTAATACACTGTTTGAGTTTTCAATCCCATCACAGTAATGGATTGAATATAGAAAACAGGTAATCAAATCAAGTGGCTGTGTCACAGTAAATTCGCTCATATTTTGTAGCGAAAACTGAGCTTCAGGACATCTAACCGATGCGAAATCCAACATAGGTTGATTGATATCCAACCCACTACTTTGATAGCCATAATCAATAAAGTGACGGACATGAGGACCTGTGCCACATGCTAAATCAAGATGAGTATTACCTTGATTTCCAAACAATTGATGCAATCGTTTTACGTTATGACTCTGCGCTTGGTAATCAATATCGACACACATTAGGTCGTAGTAACCAGAAAGGTCAGTATAGAGAGAATTGGCGGACATGTTTGCCTAGTCGTTGCCGACAAAAAACTGCGGGTGGCGCATCCTATACGAAATCAACGATATTCATAACAAAAAGTTGGCGCCCAAAAACAACTTTTCGACCAACTCACGTTTAAATGATAAATAATATCTATTATTCAATACTTTAATAACGAATTATCGAGTAATCACCATCCTCAAACTCGCTGTAGGAATTGTCCTAACAACGAAGTGGCGACTTTATGGTCAACCTAAGCTCTTAAGGTACTTTGTCGATAAGCTCCGGCATAATCTCAAATAAGTCCCCGACTAATCCGTAGTCCGCAACTTGGAAAATAGGCGCTTCAGGATCACTGTTTATCGCAACGATCACTTTAGAGTCTTTCATCCCTGCCATATGTTGGATCGCGCCTGAAATACCGATAGCAATGTACAAATCCGGTGCAACAATTTTCCCCGTCTGGCCAACTTGCAGATCATTTGAAACAAACCCCGCATCAACCGCGGCTCGGGACGCACCAATGGCACCTCCGAGTTTATCAGCGAGTTGTTCAACCAAAGTAAAGTTGTCTTTACTGCCTACGCCACGCCCACCTGAAATAACAACACGAGCCGCAGCTAGTTCAGGGCGCTCACTTTCATTTTGTTGCTGAGAGACAAATGCAGAAAGGCCATTCTCAACATCATGACCATCGACAGTTATTATTGTCGCTTTATTCGCGAGTTCATGCTCCACTGCATCAAACGCCGAACCCCGTATTGTCATGAGTATCTTTTCATCTGTCGACTTCACTTTCGCGAGCGCGTTACCGGCATAAATTGGACGGATAACCGTATCTGCCGTTACAATTTCCACGACATCAGAAAGCTGGCCTACGTCGAGTAGCGCAGCAATGCGTGGTAGCAGATTTTTGCCAAATGTCGTCGCTGGAGCCAAGATATGTGTAAAGTCTTTGGCAAGCTGCACCGCTATTGGCGCTCCGTTCTCTGCAAGTAAATGACTAAATTGTTCATTGTCGGCGACGATGACCTGCTTGACGATCTCGCATTGGCCAATACGCTCTATTACCTCCTGACATTGATACCCCATGACGAGCACCGAAATGTCTTCACCTATTTGCGCTGCTGCGGATAGCGTTTTAAAGGTATCAAGCGCTACGCTGTGGTTATCGTGCTCTGCAATAACAAGAATTTGCGTATCCATAATCCTCTCTCCTTGATACTCTCCGGCTTAAAGTACTTTTGCTTCATTCGTTAACTTATCGATCAGCTCATCCACAGTTGCGACTTTCACGCCAGCTGGACGCGCTTTGGAACCAAGACTTCCAAAACCTGATGTTTCGGACTCAAGTTCACGCCCAATGAGTCAACATCGATAACATCAAGTGGCTTGCGCTTGGCCTTCATGATGTTAGGTAAGGACGCATAACGAGGCTCGTTCAACCTCAAATCGGTACTTATTATGGCTGGTAACGTCAGCTTCAAGGTCTCCAATCCCCCGTCTATCTCTCTCGTGACGTCAACATGCTCCCCCGATAGTATGACTTGCGAGGCAAACGTTCCTTGGGGTCTACTCGTCAAAGCCGCCAGCATTTGCGCAACTTGATTGTTGTCCGTATCGATCGATTGTTTGCCTAGTAGAACCAGTGTTGGCTGTTCTTTTTCAACCATCGCTGTCAAGATTTTTGCTACTGCTAAAGGCTCAGGTGATTCTGCCGCTTCTATGTGAATCGCTCTATCAGCTCCCAAAGCAAGGGCATTACGCAACGTTTCTTGCACTGCCTTATCGCCAATACTCACCACGATCACTTCGTCTACAGAACCTGATTCTTTGAGTCTTATGGCTTCTTCCACGGCAATCTCACAGAAAGGATTCATCGACATTTTGACGTTAGCGGTTTCAACGCCACTACCATCTTTAAGAACACGAACTTTCACATAGGGATCAACGACACGCTTTACAGCAACTAACACCTTCATACCGACTCCTTGAATAGAACGAACAAGCCTAATGGTTATTATTTGAGCTTAGTAAAGTTTACGTTTACGTCAACTGCACTATAGTTATACGTAGAGTTCCGAAATGGGCCCATTTGGTAAAATTAGGTGGTGAACATGGAAAGAGAATGCATGGAATTTGACGTGGTTATTGTTGGTGCTGGCCCGCGGGTCTTGCTTGTGCCATTCATCTTACACAGCTTGCGTCGCAAAACGACGCTGAATTATCAGTGTGTGTTATTGAGAAAGGTGCCGAAGTTGGGGCTCATATTCTCTCTGGTGCTGTGTTTGAAACCAGAGCGCTTGATGAGCTTATTCCTGACTGGCAATCGCTAAACGCACCGGTGAACAATCCTGTGCTGCAAGATAACTTCCTCTATCTAACTACCCAGTACAATCATCTAAACATACCGTCATTTCTGACGCCAGCCACCCTACACAACAACGAAGAGAATCACATCATTAGTCTTGGCTTGTTGTGTCAATGGCTCGCAGAGCAGGCAGAACGCCTTGGCGTTGAAATCTTTCCTGGCTTTGCAGCGCAGCACGTTCTTTATTCAGATACAGGCGCAGTGATTGGTGTTTGTACTTCTGATATGGGATTAGATAAGCAAGGAGAACAAAAAAGCACGTTTGAAGCAGGAATAGAATTAAAAGGTAAGTACACCATTTTCGCTGAAGGTGCGCGTGGCCATTTAGGTAAGGAGCTTATTCAGAGATTTAAGCTCGATCAGGCAAGCAGCCACAGCATTACGCACTAGGGTTCAAAGAAGTTTGGCAACTACCCGATGAGCAGCCCTACTACGCCAAAGGCAAAGTCATTCATGGCGTCGGTTGGCCCTTGCACGACTCTAAAGCCACAGGAGGCACCTTTGTCTACCACTTGGACAATCATCAAATCGCTGTAGGTCTTATTGTCGACCTCAATTACACCAACCCACACCTAAGTCCCTTTGACGAATTTCAACGCTTCAAACACCACCCAGCCATTGTGAAATACCTTCACGATGGAGAACGTCTCTCGTTTGGTGCAAGAGCCATCGCTAAAGGTGGTCTTCGTTCGCTCCCCAAACAGCAATTCCCTGGAGGGCTGCTCATTGGTTGTGATGCTGGCACACTGAACATGGCAAAATAAAAGGTACTCACACAGCAATGAAGTCCGGCATGTTATCTGCCGAGGCGGTTTACCAACAACTCGCGAAGGGATGCGCCCACAATGAGGCGGATTATCAAACCTTATTTGAAACGTCTTGGCTCCATAAAGAACTCAGCGACACACAAAAACTTTGGCGCTAACTTGCATCGTTTTGGCGAGCCTCTAGGAGGCATGCTCAATGTACTCGAACAAAATGTGTGGACCCGTTTATTCAAACGCCCGATTCCTTGGACAGTCACTGATACCAATGACGATCATTCACATTTAGCACATAAGGCCAGCGTTCCTAGCATTAGCTACCCAAAACCCGATGGGGTCTTGAGTTTTGACAAACCCTCTTCGGTTTATTTGTCTGGTACCCAGCATGAAGAGAATCAACCGTGTCATCTGCAACTTCTCGATGTCAATATGGTCACCGATAGCCATATTCCCCAGTTTGACGAGCCTAGTCAGCGCTATTGTCCTGCTGGTGTGTATGAGATTATTGAGGTGGAAGGTCGCAAACAGCTGCAAATCAACGCTACTAACTGTCTGCACTGCAAGACTTGCGACATTAAAGACCCATCAGCCAATATAAAATGGACCCCACCAGAAGGCGGTGGCGGTCCAAATTATCAAGCTATGTAATAGTCAACGAGAACCACGGCGGTTAAATCACTAAGCCGCCATCCACTTCGATGACGCGACCATTTACGTATTCATTTTCCAGTATAAAACGCACCGTGTGAGCGATCTCAGATGGGTCAGCCATTCGTCTTACTGGCACCATATGCTCAAGTCTTTCACGAGCTTCTGGCTTCATTTGCGCAGTCATTGATGTCTCAACGACACCCGGCGCAATGGCAGCAGCGCGAATGCCATAGCGCGCAAGTTCTTTCCCCCAAACAGAAGCCATGGTCGCCACCGCCGCTTTAGAAGCGGCATAGTTGGTTTGCCCCATGTTTCCCGCCCTCGACACACTAGAGATGTTGATAATTACACCTCTTGAGTCCGTTTCGATCATTTTTACTGCAGCTTCACGGCCACATAAAAACGTACCAGTTAGATTAACGTTGATGACCGAGTTGAACTGGTCTAAAGACATCTTAGATATCTCACCATCTCTCGCTTTCACTAGCATGCCATCACGCAGAATACCGGCATTATTGATTAAACCATTTAGCGCACCAAAATCAGTGACAATGTCACTAAATACAGATTCCACCTGTTCTTCATTGGTCACATCAACTTGGTAGATCTGTG
>ASHK01000633.1 GCA_000695745.1 Vibrio madracius
TCAAGTCGGTGTTTTGAAGCCAGGCTATCGAGCCGCTGCAACCATACTTAATTGTGATTACAGCGCTTATGCAGTCTTAGTCGATGGGAAGCTAAATCCTTAGTTCCCATCTTTGGAATCAGTTTGCTTGTAATTGGGCTGAGGTAATAAACTCGCCAAAGCTCTCACACCAAATGATCGCTGCTGTGTATTCGCTAAGGTCAGTTCCCGCTGGCAGCGATAGCAAAAATCTATCGAAGTTTTTCACATCCCCTACCTGTAACATGCGTGCTTTGTTCGCATTAAAATCCGCTTCGGTTTCTACATAGGTCGGAGACAGATACAGTTTGTAGTCTGGTCCTGGAGCAAGCTCGCCAATAAACATGGCACTGTCATTGGTAAAACTGATCTTGCCTTCACCCCAATGCAACAGATCGCTGTCTTGGCGGTCTTTGTCGAATGTCCCTTTGATGACAATTTGGTTTGCATCTGCAGTGACGCTAGCCAGTGAGGGAGAATCCGGCTGAGTCAGGATCGGTAGAACGTAAATGCCTAGCATAAAGCCAAAAAATAAGGCTGCTAGGTGGCTAAAAAGTAACAGAACTCGCTTCATGTTCACTCCTTGAACAAATAATTTTATCTTAATTTACTTAAACATAGCTTAAGCAAAGCGTCATTGGAACTGGTGATTTTGGATCGTGGATATGATTTTTTCTCGCGCGGTTTTGTGGTCTTCATCGTTGACGAAGCGACGATGATAGATCATACGGTATTGAACATTACGTATATCCAATGGAATGGGCAGAACTTTGAGACCAAGCATAGGCGCAAGGTGATTGGCTAAGGACAAGGTTGATGCGCCAAGTAAATCGGTGGTAGCAGCCAGTGCTAACATGCTTGAAACTGACCCTGTTTCGGCCTTTATTGTTCTTATCGGCATTGGCTTTTCTGCTAAAAAGTCCATCATGTTAACGTTGTTACGACGTATTTTCAGGGCAATATGTTGCTGCTCAAGGTACTGTTCCGTTGTAAGTGATGAGCCAATATTGGGGTGATCTTTTCGGCAAACACACACTGCGGGTTCATCAAAAATGTCTTCAACGATGTGTGATTGGCTTTTGCTGGTGGCAATATCGATGGCAAGATGAACTTTCTGAGAATCGATGTCAGCGAGCAGTTGCTGCTCGCTCAGCGGGGTTTCGATAAACGACAATCCCGGCAAATCACACAGTAGGTGCATCAGGCTTTCGTTGCAATAGACTCGAGTGACTTCCTGTTTTTTCTCAATGGTCTCTAAAATGGCTAGGGGCGTCTCAATTTTATCTGCCAACGCAACGGCTGCTCCCGTTGGTGCAATTCCGCGCCCAGAACGAACAAACAGTGTTTTTCCCACGACGACTTCTAATCGTTTTAGTGCTGCACTTACCGCAGGCTGAGTCAGCTCCAATTCTTCTGCTGCCATTGTGATGGAGCGATGACGATAAACGGCACTAAATGTTGTAAGCAGATTTAAATCCATAACGATCTGATTTTGGGGTTGTTATTTTTATCCTAGCAGAGCTCATATCCCAGTCCAAGAACCGATGGCTTAAATACACAAACCGCTTTTGCTGTCTCTGCGCCAAATCGGTCAATTTAGACGCACTCCGTCATCGTTTGTCGTGTTCAGTATAGTTATTGTAATGATAATGATTATCATTTTGATCTATAAATTGAGTAAATGTACTATGCGCGCTCCTGATAACTAGATAAATATAACGATGAATGTAACTCTTAGAAAAGCGATTTTGCTTGCGCTTGCTCTTCCTCAAGTGGCGTTTTTTGCAGTGGCAGAAAGCTCAACAAATGATGATACCGAAGTCATGGATGTCTACGGAACCGGCTATACGAGGCCGCTAACCATTGATAAACCGGGCGAAACTTTGGTGACGCAAGAAACAATTGAAATCGAACAGCCCACCAATATTGCTGAATTGTTTGAAGATATTCCCGGTGTCTCTTTAGATGGTGGTGCACGTACGGGTGGGGAACGCATCAGTATTTGGGCTTTTCTGATCCCAGTGATCTTGGGGTGTATGTTGATGGTGCCCCTATAGGCTTTGAACAATACCGATATGGCACCTTCTTCTTCGACCCTTATTTAATTGGTGAGGCAGAAGTGACCAAGGGTGCTCACGATGTGCAGGCGGGTGGTAAGTTTGGAGGTACTATTAGAATAAGAACGAAATCTGTCGATGAGCTGCTAAAAGCAGGGCGCAGCGTCGGTGCTCGAGCTCACTTAGGTTATAACGATAATGACGACCAGAAACACGTTGGTGTTACGGTATTTGGTAAAGCAGACAATGGTATTTATGCTTTGGCGTCTGGTACTTGGAAAGATTCCAATGATATTCGAATCGGTGGCGGCGAAGCGCTTGAGTACTCAGCCTATAGTCAAAATAATGGTTTGTTTAAGATCGGATATCAAAATGCCACACATCTTTTTGAAATCAGCCATACTTTGTACAACGACGAAGGACGACAGCCTTGGGCCACTCGCCGTGGCGCTTTTGCCAATATCAGCGATTACAATATCAAGAAATATGGCTCGTTGGCGGCTGCCAAATACGCTTACACCGTACAAAATGAGTACAAAGACAAAACAACATCGATTCGATACTCATACAACCCGGCTTCTCCATTAGTGAATCTTAATATTGTTGCAGCACGCAGTGAAAATGAACGACACTGGCGTCGTCCGGATATTGCCTGGAAAAAAATGTTTGTCTCTATTGGCTCATATGGTCATGAATCATGGGCATCGTATCAGCGTGATTATGTTGACATTAACAACGAAATGAAGATTGGGCGTCAAACGATTACTGCTGGTTTGCAGTATGA
>ASHK01000634.1 GCA_000695745.1 Vibrio madracius
CCAAGCGCTTTTATCGCATCTTTACCTGCATCTTTGGCGAGGTTCTTAGCCATGGTTATTTCCTCCCGTCATTGATACGGATGTGCTCGCTCGGTGCGATCTCTGGTGTTTCAGGGAAGGTTCCATCGCGAAGTTCTACCTTTTCTTCCCACCCTAGCTGGTAGTGATCCCCCATATAGCCTTTAGCAAGCTCAATGGGCACAACTTTAATCACGGCAACGTCAGTGACACACGCCTGCTCACATTTACCACAGCCTGTGCAGTAGTCAGAGTGAACCGTTGGAATAAACTTAGCGTGATAGCCTGTTCGCTGATTGCGGATCGGCTCAAGGGTAATCGCTTTATCGATGACTGGACACACTCGATAGCACACGTCACACCTTAGACCCTGCCAGTTTAAGCACTCTTCATGGTCAATAAGTACCGCAAGTCCCATACGAGAATCGTCAATGTTAGTGAGTGAATGGTCTAGCGCACCGCTCGGGCAGGCCACCACACATGGAATGTCCTCGCACATTTCGCAAGGAATATCGCGGGCGGTAAAATATGGGGTGCCTGATGCTACAGGAGATAAAAGAGTCGCCAGCTTTAAGGTGTCATACGGACAGGCTTGAACGCATAAACCACAGCGCAAACACGCCTGGTCAAAGTGATCGCCTGTCAGTGCTCCGGGTGGACGAATAGGTACTCCTCCACTGGTTTTCGCTTGCCCTTGTTTGGATTGTAATCCCAGTAAGGTCGCCGCAGCGCCAACACCGATAGCGGTTCTTGCTGCGTCACGAAGAAATCTACGACGGCTCTCAGAAGCCTTATTGTTTTGCCTAGACATGCTCAGATCCTTTCACTTTTCGTCAAAGGGATTATTTAATTATACTACTTCCAAGCCCATTCAGATGAGCCATACTAGGCGAATTGTAGCGGTTCTGAGCAATGTCCCTACTATACGAAAGGGTTATAGTGAGGATTGATTGATTCACATCAACTATCAATGACTATCGCTATCACATATCTGCAATTTAGTGTTTTGCTCTGCGCCAATCAAGGCGCAGTCTCACACTGCACCAATGTTGATCAAGCGGTCTTTTTTACTGCCACTTTTGCCTCGTGTGCTGGATTTAGATTAGGCACGGGTGACGCATTGCTCGCTGTTTTACTTTTTAAACTGACCACTTCATCATCCGGTAATTCCACCGTTTCACCAAAGAACTTTCCACCAGGCTCAATACTCAAATTGTTGCTCCATACTTTACCCTTCACTCGGCCGTTCGCGAGTATTTGGATATGTTCGGCACGGCAATTGCCTTCAACAATGCCATTAACGATAAGTTGCTTGGCAAAAATGTCACCCTTGACACGCCCAGACTCCGCAACGATCAACGAACCTCAACATGCACTTGCCATCCACAATACCATCGACTTGCATGTCACTTTCTAATGTGAGTTTTCCGCTAATAGTACAGCCTTTGGCGATGAGAGTTGCAGCTGCTGAGCGACTCTTTGTTCCACTGTTTTTACTAAAGATTCCCATCGTATCCCTCGTTCCTTTTTAAAGATTGCTTCAAATTCATGCACACCCCATTCTACAAACGGTCTAGGGTTTAATGCTCGCCCAACAAAGCGAATTTCATAATGTAAATGTGGTCCCGATGACAGGCCGGTGTTACCCGATATAGCGATCAAATCCCCTTTTTGAACAAACTGACCACTTTTCACTTTAAGCCCTTAAGATGTGAGTAAGAGCTTGAAAATCCATATGAATGTTGTAACCGAAGAAAGTTGCCAGATCCCTTGCTACTGCGTCTTGTCACTTCGACCACCCCATCAGCAGGCGCGTATATCGGCGTGCCTATATTCACGGCAAAGTCTAATCCTCGATGCATTTTAACTGTCTTGGTCACAGGTGCGTCCGCTTGCCGAACTGAGAAGACATACGATGATTCCCGACAGGCGAACCACTTGGGAGCTGCGTTAACATTACCATTCTGATATTAGAGTGAATCGCCGCCGTATCTAAACGCAGTTCCAGCTCCCCCTCTCCCCCATGTTCAGACACACCGAGTACTTTCTCTAAATCGGAAAGGCGCTCAGAAACCAGCGCTATGCGTTCTTCTCTGTCAGAGAGATCGCTTTCTAAGGTTTGTTTTAAATCGTTTAAGCTTGCTAGCTCATCACCAAGGGTTTGCGACTCAGTGGCAAGCTCTTGTTGTTTGAGTTGAGCGTAATCGACGACTTGATAGAGGTGTTGAATAAGTAACGCCCCACCGAAGACTACTGCAACACTGACCCCAAGCAAACTCTTTAAGCTGCGACGCATCGATTTACTCAATTGCCAGTGTTTGGAACCCTTGATAGTCGAAATTGAAATCGTTAGTTGGTCTTTCATGTTTGATGGTGTCGTATCCGTGACGGTTGACGAATGCTCCTACAAATCAAGCTCACATTATTGCTTGATTTCGTTAAACTAAACGCTAATTTACGGAATACAGATGACAGGTACTAGTCAGAAACTTCAAGGAAATGTCAGGACGTGACTTTGTGTCAAACAATCGATAAAAGCCATATGCTAGGTTTAATATCTGTTTAAAAATGGCCGCGTCCAAGCCGTTACTCTCCCCATGAAGCGCCACCTTATGGCGTAGGCTTGGGAAATTCATCACTATCTTCTCTTGAGATGAATATCGAACTCCAAACCGTCTTGACTTCATAACTTTATGAAAATTAGCTAGAAAATAATCAACTGACTTCTAATATTGACTATATAAGTGAATTTGAGGGTTTTCTATGAAACGATCGTTGTTCATTGTTTTCGCAATCTTGTTTTCCCTAGTCGGATGCCAAAGCGATGACAATGGTAAAGCATTAGGCACACTCGAACGAGATCGAGTGACATTCTCTGCTACTGCTAACGAGATTATTCGCGATCTCCCCATTCGCGAAGGAAGCATGGTAAAAACAGGGGACGTTTTGGTTCGTTTAGATACCAAACGTCAAGAAGCAATATTGGCTCATGCGATAGCAGAAGAAGCCAAAGCAAGTGCCTACTTACTTCGCCTCACTAACGGTGAGAGACCTGAAGATATTGCTGCCGCCCAAGCGAAAGTTGATATGGCAAAGGCGCGACTCATTGAAGCAGAGAAGAACTACGCTCGTGCCAAAGAGTTAGTGCGTAAAAAGCTTGCCAGCCAATCAGAAAAAGACCAAGCGCTAGCAAACAGAGATTCGGCAAGAGCGGAGCTAAACTCCGCAACTGAAGAATTCTCTAAGTTGACCGCTGGCACACGCCCTGAAGACATCACCCAAGCAGAAGCAGTACTCGCGGCCGCCACAGCAGACGTCGCGTTGCAGACTCAGCAACTTGATGAACTCACTATCGTGGCCACGCGCGACGGTGTGTTGGATAACTTACCCTACAATCTCGGAGAACGTGTCGCCACAGGCTCGTTTGTCGCGGTAGTACTCGCAGATCGAGTCCCCTATGCACGCGTATATGTGCCTTCTTCGGTTCGAGTGAAGTTTGTTCCAGGTATTGAAGTGCCGGTTCATGTCGACGGCTTAGAGCAAGTACTAACAGGCAAAGTACGCTGGGTCGCGTCCGACCCCTCTTTCACTCCTTATTATGCTTTGACCGAGGATGAGCGCTCACGATTGATGTATTTGGCAGAAATCGACTTACCCGATAGTGCTCAGACGCTTCCTACCGGAGTACCTGCTCAAGTTGAGTTAGCGGGGCTGAAATAGATGAGCGAGATAGCAGTAACAGCAACCAATATCACCAAAAAATTCGGCGATTTTACCGCTATTAATGACATTAATTTGTCTGTCCCTAAAGGATCCATCTATGGATTTCTTGGGCCTAATGGGTGCGGAAAATCTACCACGATCCGAATGTTAACCGGTCTACTCAGCCCAACAGCGGGCACCGTTAACGTCCTAGGACTCAATATTCCGCAGCAATCCGAATTATTGCGACTAAAGATTGGGTATATGACGCAAAAGTTCTCTCTTTATGATGACCTTTCTGTTCAAGAGAACTTGCAGTTTATCGGTCAAATATTTGGTATGGACCGCTCTTTTTGCAAGCACCGAATGGAAAAGCAGCTAAGTATCTACGGCCTGTCTAACCTCAAAAAACAAAGAGTCAGCGGCATGAGTGGTGGCCAAAAGCAACGACTCTCTCTAGCGGCTGCCACTATGCACAACCCAGAACTGTTGTTTTTAGATGAGCCCACTTCAGCTGTGGATCCAGAGAATCGTCGAGAATTCTGGGAGCAATTGTTTGATCTTAGTGATCAAGGCACCACAATTTTAGTCACTACTCACTATATGGATGAGGCCGAACGTTGTCATCGTCTAGCCATTATGGAAGCGGGTGAAATGCGCGCCGATGACGAACCAGAGGCACTGATGAATAATATGGGTGTCAACATCATCGAAATACGAGCTCCTCAATTACGTGCGTTAAAAGAAAAGCTCATCGCTTGTGATGAGGTTCGCTCAGCAGCTCAGCTTGGGATTCGACTCCGGGTTTTGATCTATCAAACCGTCACCGATCCTATCCAATGGTTAAAAACTCGCTTTCCTGATTTAGATCAGGCTGAGCTTACTCCGGCAAGGCCGAGTTTAGAAGATGTCTTTGTTTCTGTGACGGGTAGGGGCAGACAATGAAAAGCTTAACGCGCATGAGCGCGATTATGGTTAAAGAGATTCGCCAGCTTTCAAGAGATCGTATTACGTTTGGTATGGTGGTCATGATTCCATTTATCCAACTTATTCTGTTTGGATTCGCGATGAATACTGACGTCAGGAACATTCCGATTGCGATTGTTGATCAAAGCCAATCAGCCCCCGGTCGGCTTATTGTCGAAGCCGTCAAAGTGACTCAAGTGGTGACGGTGAAAGCACAATATCCAACCGTTGAGGAAGCAGAAACCGCCATTCGAGAAGGAGTGGTGCGCGCAGCATTGATCTTACCTAATAACCTAACGCAGCGTATCACTCATAAAGAGACACTCGGACAATGGTTGGTGGATGGTTCCGATACGATGATCAGTTCCGCGCTTCTAGGGTTGCAAAACATGCCGATCAAAGAATTTGCTATTGCGGGCTATCAGCCGAGTTCTCCAAAAACCTTTGAAGCGACACTACTCTATAACCCTAGTCGTCGCTCCGCGGTAAATATTGTTCCTGGACTCCTAGGCGTCATATTGACCATGACAATGATAATGTTCACCAGTGCCGCCATTGTTCGAGAGCGTGAACGCGGCAATCTGGAGTTATTGATCACCACTCCTATTCATTCACTCGAACTGATGATAGGTAAGATTGTTCCTTATATCTTTATTGGTCTGATTCAGATCTTCATTATTCTAGGGCTCGGCTGGGTGATATTTAGCGTCCCGATAAACGGTCAAGTGAGTCAAATTCTTTTGGGGTGTTTGCTGTTTATCGCCGCGAGCTTAACATTGGGCCTCGTCATTTCAACCATCGCCCAGACTCAATTACAAGCGATGCAAATGACGGTGTTTATCTTGCTTCCATCCATCTTGCTCTCTGGGTTTATGTTTCCCTATGAGGCGATGCCAAACGCAGCACAGTGGATAGCGGAAGCGCTGCCTGCGACCCATTTTATGCGTATGATACGTGGCATTGTTTTACGCGGTGCTGATTTGTCTGACGTATGGCGTGATACCGTGTGGTTAATAGGGTTCACTATTATTGGTCTCATTGTTGCGGCCTTGAGATTCAAGAAAACTCTCGATTAATAGACAACGATGCGGGACGTTGCCATGGACACGAACAAGCTAGGAAACAAACCGAACAAAAAGTTTGATCTCAACCTGTTACGAGTGTTTATTTCTACCTATGAAACGGAGTCTGTTACCAAGTCTGCAGAGCAGCTGGATCTTACTCAGTCAGCCGTTAGTAATGCATTGTCTCGCCTAAAAGAACAGGTAGGCTATGAACTGTTTTCTCGGACAGGACGCGGCATTAAACCCACACGTTATGCCAAAGAACTGTACGACCAAACCCATGAGCAAATCATGAGTATCGAGAAAGTAATTCAAGGGATGGCGGAATTTAATCCCGAGCAGACTCAACGAAGTTTCGTTGTTTATTGTCATGAGGCGGCAATGCTGCGGTTACAGAAGCGACTGCGGATTGGTGACATCTACCCGAATATCGAAATTATCCTAAAGGAGCTTCCGCACAAGGACGCCCGAATCTACGAAGATCTCCACATGGAAAAAGTAGATCTGGTTATTGATGTTTCCCCATCAGACAGTAAGGTTTTTCAATCTGAACTGTTGCATAGCGAAGGACTGATATGCGTAGCCAGCAGAACTCACCCTCGCCTACATCAGGGCATATTAGACAAGGCAAGTTATATGGCTGAAAGCCATGTGCTATTGAACATTAGACGCCATAACCTCACCTTTGTCGATTGGCTTGTCAATGACGTGCTACCGCCGCGCAAAGTATTTAGCCAGCACTCGTCCTTGTTAGGTATGCTTCCTTCGGTATCAAACTCTCAAGCGATTGCCGTTATTCCGCAGTCGGTCGCCGACCAATACGGTGACATCTTTCAACTGCAAACTTTTCCCTTTCCCTTTGAAACGAAAACCTTTGATTCCTACATGGTTTGGCCAACTAAAATGAGTCATAACTCCGCGATTAGTTGGTTAAGACAACAGATGATCAATCATCTAAAAGTGGGCTGACGCTTAGCCCAACATCAGGATCAAAAAAGGCAGCACTGTGTGCTAACTCCTATCACTTAACGTGTTTGGGACGATGTGTTCTGAACAGTCACACATGCGGCCCTTATCGACGTGTTCTTGAGCCTCTTCTAAAGTGTATATATGAGACTCGCAATGTTGGTTACGTAACCGTTCCCCTTGGTACCATGAAAGCAAACATTGCTTCCAACGCCACCGTGAAAAGATGTTTTGTAGAATCGATTTCTCTACACTTTTTTGCTCTCGTTGACTACGTTCTTACCTGATTAGTTGGGCCAGTTGGTTGTTAAAGGTATTTATCTTTAAGTCTATTGGTCAGCTTTCTTGATGCTTTAAAGTGAAGATGTTTTTTTCTTCATTGATCTTAAGGTACTCCCCCGTTTTTGGTTTCTTCTTACCCGACCGGCTTTTTAATGGTTCTGGTAATAGTGCCAAAACCTCTAAGCTCTATCCTATCTCCGGTATCGATAACCGAGGTGATAAACTCGAACCATGTATCCACAATTGCTCTCGCTGTTTTCTCATCCGTACCTAAACGGTGAACGTCATGAACAAATGTAGACGCTAGGTATCTTTCGGCTTCATCCATGCCGCCCTTTACGCGTGACGTGGTTATCCGAACATAAAAGCATTCTGGTATTAAGCCGCCTTTGGGGTGTGATGTGCCAAGGTTCGCGCCTATTCTTGCATTCTTCTTTCTCGCGTAGAGTCTCCCGTTGTGTGGGATGATGACTACCTTTAGATCGCAAATCGCATTGGAAACAATATTGATTAGTGCTAGGGTCATTTTTTTGTATGAATTGCAAATGAACGGCAACTTATCGCGTTCTACTCTCTGTTCAAGTAGTTCTGCTAGAGATTGTTTTGTTAGTGTCTTCACTTTATTGTTCTCTTTACTTTCTTTTTTCTATTGGGTCATTAAGGGTTCTATCCCCAAATGTTGGCTTTTAGATAACGCTTGCGGCCCAAGTAAATATAAATTTCACCACCGTATGAGTCGCTATATGAGCAATAGCTAGTGTTGTCGTAAAAGTGGCGAATCGGGGTTCTGTCTCGTAGGTAGTCCTTGCTTTTATGCGACTCCCTATAACGTCATTGATTGTTACTGTAGTGGTTTAATGATCCCGGACACCAAATTAGGTGGTAAAGTCTCCACCATAAATGAGGTGTTCAATGACAAAACGACAACGACGTACATTTTCTTCTGAGTTCAAAGTAGATGCCGCAAGCTTGGTTCTTGAT
>ASHK01000635.1 GCA_000695745.1 Vibrio madracius
TAAAGGTCTTTATCCATTGCTTCGCCTGGGTGGATCTTGTTCTTGATACCGTCAAGACCAGCCATAAGCATTGCAGCAAAACATAGGTATGGGTTTGCAGATGGATCACCGAAACGTAGCTCAATACGACGTGCTTTCGGGCTTGGTACCACTGGGATACGGATAGAAGCACTGCGGTTACGTGCAGAATAAGCAAGCATAACTGGCGCTTCGAATCCTGGTACAAGACGCTTGTACGAGTTAGTTGATGCGTTAGCAAATGCGTTGATTGCTTTAGCGTGCTTGATAACACCACCGATGTAGTAAAGTGCCATTTCAGATAGGCCGCCGTACTTGTCGCCAGCGAATAGGTTAACACCGTCTTTCGCTAGAGATTGGTGTACGTGCATGCCAGAACCGTTGTCACCAACTAGTGGCTTAGGCATGAATGTCGCTGTTTTACCAAAAGCATGAGCAACGTTGTGAACAACGTACTTGTAAACTTGGATTTCATCCGCTTTTGCCGTTAGCGTGTTGAAACGAGTTGCGATTTCGTTTTGACCCGCTGTTGCTACTTCGTGGTGATGAGCTTCAACCACTTGACCCATTTCTTCAAGTACCAGACACATTGCAGAGCGGATGTCTTGAGATGAATCGATAGGTGCTACTGGGAAGTAACCACCCTTAACGCCTGGACGGTGACCTTTGTTACCACCTTCGAAGTCGGTACCTGTGTTCCAAGCCGCTTCTACGTCGTCAATCTTGAAGAATGAACCAGACATGTCGGTTGAGAATTTAACATCATCAAATAGGAAAAACTCTGGTTCTGGACCAACAAGTACAGTGTCTGCAATGCCAGTAGAACGTAGGTAGTCTTCTGCGCGCTTAGCGATTGAACGTGGGTCACGGTCGTAGCCTTGCATTGTTGCAGGCTCAAGGATGTCACAACGAATGTTCAGAGTTGCATCTTCAGTGAATGGGTCTAGCACTGCGCTTGCCGCGTCAGGCATCATTACCATGTCTGATTCGTTGATGCCTTTCCAGCCAGCAACCGATGAACCATCAAACATTTTGCCTTCTTCAAAGAAGTCTGCGTCTACTTGGTGAGCAGGGATAGAAATGTGTTGCTCTTTACCCTTAGTGTCTGTAAAGCGTAGATCTACGAATTTAACTTCGTTCTCTTGGATCAGCGATAGAACATTTTCTACTGACATCTTGGAAAACCTCCAGTGTTATTAAAGCGGTTAATTACTCGATTAGTGTTAATCGGCATTGATTAACGTCTGCTAAATTTGAAGTGCGTTAATCGATGCTGATTTTACTATAGCTAAAACCGTGCCAAAAAATAAATCCCTTATTTTTCAATTGCTTGCAAATTTACTCATCACATCAAAGCAAACGTTTGCACCAAAATGATCATTGAATGCACTATATTGGTGCAATGTTAAATTATTGCACCAAGTTGAATCAACAACGTCCTACATTCAGCATGGTTTTTGAGCGCCTGTCAACATCATTCCGCCGTCGCGCAAATTGGTTGCGCTAAAATAGTGAATTTGATGATTGCATAGGATATTTGCAGCAAAACTAGCGTAAACCGACTATGTTTAAGCAAGATTTCAACGAAGAAGATCACAACTCTCGTAATTTCTGGTATATTGCGGGCGTTTTTTTAATCGAGTCAGCGGCTATCGTGCGGCGACTCTTGACTGAGTGAAAGAAATCTATGTCAACTCCACAGATTGATAAGTTAAGAAACATTGCGATTATCGCGCACGTTGAC
>ASHK01000636.1 GCA_000695745.1 Vibrio madracius
ACGAATTGAACCTTGGGATTATGACCCATACGTCGGCGAAACCATTCCAGTACCTTCGTGTTGGCAAATGCAAAAGGAGAAGTGGTATTTCTTCGAAGGGAGTGCTTGGTATACAAAATCGTGGGACTATGAAGAGTCTAATACGGAAGAGCGCGTATTCTTACGTGTTGGTGCTGCACAATATGATTGTAAGGTGTTCTTAAATGGCGAGTTTTTAGGTAATCACTACGGTGGTTCTACGCCGTTTTTTGCAGAGTTCACCGATAAGTTAAACCAGGGTCGTAACTGGATAATGTGTTGCGTAAACAATACTCGCACCCTAGACCGAGTCCCAATGCGCAATACCGATTGGTTCAACTACGGTGGTATTTACCGTGATATCGAGATTGTCAGAACTCCAAAAGAGATCATTCGAGATTTACATGTCTACTTGGTACCAAACGGTCAATATAACTTGGTGCATGTTGACGTAGAAGTTGAAGGTTCACTGTCTGAAATTACTTTTGCAATTGAAGAGTTGGGTATCAATGAGAGACTGTCAATTGTTGATGGAAAAGCAACAATTGAATTAAGCGTTGAGCCTGAGCTTTGGTCTCCAGAAAGTCCGAAACTGTATGATGTTTCAGCAACCTACGGGAATGATGTCGTCACAGATCGTATCGGTTTTAGACAGGTCGAAGTTAAAGGTACTGAAATCTTTGTTAATGGTGTGAATACTTTCTTACGTGGTATCAGTGTCCATGAAGATGATAAAGCGATAGGCAAGGTTGTCACACCGGAAGACCTAAAGCGTCGATTCCAGCATGCGAAAGAGCTGAACTGCAATTACATGCGATTTGCGCACTATACGCACCACGAAATGGCAACCAAAATGGCCGATGAGCTTGGTTTCCTTATCTGGGCTGAAATACCAGTGTATTGGGCGATAGATTTTGAAAATCCAGCAACTTACCGAGACGCTGAAAACCAACTACTAGAGATGATTAAACGTGACCGTAACCGCGCAAGTATCATTATGTGGTCAGTGGGCAATGAGAACGCTGATACGGATGCGCGCTTAGAGTTTATGTCTGGTCTAGTTCGTACCGCTCGTGACAATGATCCTTGTCGTCTAGTTTCTGCAGCTTGTTTGGTTAACCATGCGAAGAACAAGATTGAGGACCGTTTGGCTGAGCATCTAGATATTATTGGTATCAACGAGTATTACGGTTGGTATGAAGAAGTGTTTGATGACCTTATCGAAATCGGTGAAAACTCTAATCCAGGTAAACCGGTTGTTATTTCGGAGACTGGTGCTGATGGTTTCATTGGTGAGGGTGCGCCGAAAACCGGCTTCTTCAGCGAGTCATACATGACAGATGTATACAAAAAGCAAATCGAATATCTGGAAAAACTGGATTACATTAAAGGCATTTCGCCATGGATTCTTTATGAGTTCCGTGTGGAGCGTCGTCAGAACATGTTCCAGAAAGGTTGGAACCGTAAAGGTCTCATCTCGAATGACAAATTTACGAAAAAAGAGTCATTTACGCTACTTGCTGACTTTTATGGCAAGTTGAAACAAGAAAGCGTGAAATGACATATAATTGGTCAACCAATT
>ASHK01000637.1 GCA_000695745.1 Vibrio madracius
ATATCTTCACGCATCATATCAGCAGCACGTTTTGACATGTTGTTGAAATTTTCTCTTTGAGCCCTTCATCCGCGCCTTTAAGCGCACGTTGCAGCACATCTTGTGGCACATCTCTAAGCAGCTTCTGAATGCCTTGGTCGTCCACTTCGATAAGGTTCTCGAACACAAACATAAGATCTTGAATCTGAGTGGCCATATCTTCGTCTTGGTCGCGGATTTGATCCATAAGAATGCTTCGACGTTGTTGTCGAGGTAGTTCATGATCTCTGCCGCCGCCTTCAGACCACCAATCTTCGCCGCTTGTGCACCGGCTTGACCTGCAAACTGCTTCTCCATGATCTCGTTTAGTTCCGCTAACGCCGACGGTTGAACTTCTTCCAAATTAGCAATACGCATCATCAAATCAAGACGAACTCGTTCTGGGAACTGAGAGAGAATTTCTGCCGATTGATCCGCTTCCAGATACGACAGAACAATCGTTTGAATTTTGTGGGTGTTCGTTGACAATGATGCTCGCCACCTGACGAGGATCCATCCATTTCAATGAATCGAGACCTTTGGAGCCTGTTCCAAGAAGAATCTGGTCTACGAGGTTGTTGGCTTTATCTTCGCCCAAAGCAGCGACCAAAGTATTGCGCATGAAGTCTTCGCTGCCCATACCGATATTGGTGTACTTTTGAATATCTTCCAAGAATGCTCGATGAACCGCCCCTACTTTGTCTTGGCTTAGATCGCTGGCCTTCGCCATCGCGCTACCTACTCGCTGAACTTGTTTAGGTTCAAGGTGACGAATAATACTGGCTGCGTCAGATTCATTTAAACTCAATAGCAAAATGGCGGCTTTTTCGTCACCGCTAATGCTCGAAATATCGACACTGGTTTCTGCAAGTTGGCCGCCGTTTGCTGCCACGATATCATTTGCCATTAGTTTTCAGCCATCCAATTTTTAACCACTTGCGCTGCAAGTTCAGGTTCATTCGCAACCAGAGCTCGTACCGCTTTTAGTACATCTTCGTCTTTGTGTAGGTTTGGAAGATCAATCCCTGTACTGAACTCGAAGAGTTCACTGCCATCAATATCAGTACCAATCAAACTGGTTTCACCATCCGCGCCAAGAGGCAGGCCGTCTGGGCCATAGAGCTGTTCATCGTCGTCTTGTGCTGCAGGGTTAAGTAATTTCTTCATTGCCGGTCGAATTAGAACTAACACCACAACAATAATGACTAAGGCACTTGCA
Source organism: Vibrio madracius (assembly GCA_000695745.1). Taxonomy (GTDB): domain Bacteria; phylum Pseudomonadota; class Gammaproteobacteria; order Enterobacterales; family Vibrionaceae; genus Vibrio; species Vibrio madracius. Next base: position 1,238 of record ASHK01000637.1, read on the forward strand.
AACCAACGAATCCAGTCGTTAAAGTGCGGATGTTCCCAAATTGGCACGTCAGGCAATAGCTCTGCGGCTGGTTCTTCAAAGGTCATACTAAAACGTTAAGTAAGTCACCTCGATTTTCATTAAAACCCACCGCGCCAATAAGTACTTGGCGTATGGCAGCCAGTTCACTTTCCGAACGGGGCTGGTAAGTCACTTCACCCGTATCAGGATTAACGCTTGAGCGATTTTTAATGGCCACCGCAACCGTCTGACGATTGACAACACCGCTTTGCTTACGCTCGTGACTAATGGTGGTGTCAAGCTCGAAGTTACGAGTGGCCTCTTTATGAACAGACCCATTGCCCATCACTGAACCGTCTTTCATTTGCGCGACATCCGCTGGGATAGACGCGTCTGCAGGTGGCTGGTTACTCAATGCTCCTGGCACACCGGCTACGACATTACCGTTGTTGTAGTCTTCTAATGTGTATTCACTTCGAGTTGCTGGCGTATTCGGGTCAAAACGTTTACGCGTTTGCTCTACGGCGCTGAAATCCAACTCGATATCAACTTGAGCGGTATAGTTCCCTAGACCAAGAATTGGAATAAGAACCGAATTCGATTTTCTCACGCAATGCCTGTTCTTGATTGCGTTCAAGCTCTTGCTCTTTTCTACGTGCCATTGAAGCCGCATCTTGAGAACCAGAGCTCAATAGACGACCATGTTGATCGGTCACAGTAATGCGTGATGGCTTCATTCCAGGCACCGCGCTCGCGACCATATCCACCACAGAGTCAACTTCTTGCTGTCGTAATGCCGCGCCCGTTGCTAAGGTTAAAAATACCGATGCAGAGGCCTCTTGATTATGACGAACAAAAACACTTTGCTTTGGTAAGGCCAGCAACACACGAGCAGTACGAACTTGTCTCATCTGCTCGATAGCTTTGCCCAGTTGCCTTTCGCGACTGAGCTTCAGTCTTTCTTGTTCAAGACGTTGAGAGACACCAAAACCCATATCTTGCATTAAGATATCGTCACCCGCATTAGACGCGCGATTGATACCAGCGCGCACCATATCAAGTTTAAGGTTATTGTATTCACTCGCAGGTACGCTTAGCGCATTGCCTCAAGCTTATATTGCACTTTCTGTTGGTCAAGGTAATCGAGAACAGGGATCAATTCCTCTGTTTCATACACCCCTAGTGGACGCATTTCTGGCTCTTTCACCCAGAAAAACAACATCACGATGAGCGCGACACAAATGGAGATAGAAAGGACAAGTACGATTTGTCTAAGAAGGTCGAGATCGCCCACCGCTAAGTCAAACTTAGAGCTGCTTCTCTCATTGATATCTGGATTTTGACTTTCCGAGCCAATACTTGCACTGGTTACCATTGCGGTATCTGAGCCACTATCCATTAACGCTACGTCGGTCGAATGATTTTCTTGAGCCACTGCTTTTTACTACCTAGATTAAACGGGCATGTTCATGAGTTCTTTATAGGCTTCAACAAGCTTATTTCTCACTTGTATTGTCGCTTCAAAAGCAACACTAGACTTGTTTCGAGCGATCATGACATCCGAAAGAGACACATCCGCATCCCCTCGGTCAAAGCGCATTTGCAGATCACCAGATGACTTTTGAAGACCATTCACATTGTTCACCGCTTGTGAAAGCATGTCGCCAAAGTTCGCACCAACCTGATGGGCATTTGCTGCTGGCTTGGAGTTGGCTGCTTCCAACATCATAGCCTGCATTTCATTGTTTAGTCCGTCTACTCTCATGCTTATTATTCGCCGTCAATCTTTTGACAGTGTCCTTACAATATCTTGATTCTGACCTGAAAATTGCAAAAATTATGCCATAGTTAAAGTCGCCGTTCGGTGATTCGTTAACTTGGGATTTCTATGCCCGCATCACGCATTTTCGCCAACTTGTAACGCAAGGTTCTTGGACTAATGCCCAACTTCTCTGCCATGTCTTTGCGGCGACCTCGCACTCTTTTAACGTTTCTAGAATGATAGAAAATTCTTGATCACGCAGTTCACCACCAAGGCCTTCACTTGAGGCAGCAGCACGGCCAGCAAGCTCACTTGAAGCCTGTGCGATTGGCGCAATAGTCGGAGCAACGGGTTCTGAATTAGACAAGACGTGTTGTAGGCTCGACGCATCTTGCCAGTCGACACCTTCTAATAGAATATGCTCGGCAGAAACAACCGATTGGTCACAGAGGATCAACGCGCGCTGAACCACATTATCGAGTTCACGAACGTTGCCCGGCCAAGGGTAGCTCATCAATTTAGTTAACGCAGACTGACCAAATTCAGGCACTGGCATTCCCAGCTTTTTACAGTGACGCTCGGTTAGGTGACGAGCGAGAGGCGCAATATCTGCTGGACGTTCACACAACGCAGGCCAAGCAATTGGAAAGACATTCAAACGATAATACAGATCTTCACGAAAGTTGCCTTCCTGAACATACTGCTTAAGGTCGCGGTTGCTGGTTGCCAATACTCGTACATCCAGTGCAATGCTTTTGCGACTGCCCAAACGTTCCACTTCACGTTCTTGTAATACACGCAGTAATTTAGCTTGTAGATTCAAGTCCATCTCACTGATTTCATCAAGTAGGATAGTGCCACCTTGAGCCTGCTCAAACTTACCTGGACATGCTTGAATCGCGCCAGTAAACGCCCCTTTCTCATAACCAAATAGGTCGCTTCCAGCATATTGTCAGGAATAGCAGCACAGTTGATGGCGACAAAAGGCCCCTCTGCGCGCAGTGATTTATTGTGGATATAACGAGACATCACCTCTTTACCCGAACCGCTCGGCCCAGCACCATAACGCTAGCATCCGTCTTCGCGACTTTTTCCGCTAAAGCCAGCAATTGAATGCTCTTCGCATCGGCCACAACTGCATCGCCATTATCCTCTGATTTCACTGGAGCATAGCGGCTAACCATATTGAGCAACACTTCTGGCGCAAATGGTTTTGCCATATAGTCAATGGCGCCCTCTTTCATCGCAGCAACAGCATCTTCAATGTTGGCATAAGCGGTCATTAACAATACTGGTAGATTTGGCCAGTGTTGTTTGATGTTACGCAGCAATGCTAATCCCCCCATTCCCGCCATCTGCACATCGGTAACGACGATATCTACTGGTTGAGTTTTGAGTTTCACTAGCGCATCTTCAGCGCAGTCTGCTTCCACCCACTCATAGCCAGCCAGTGCCAATGTATCGACGAGAGCTTCGCGAAGACTTCATCATCCTCTACGATAAGTACTTTGCTTTGAGCCATCAGCTGATTCCTTCATTTGTTACTTTTTGAGACGATGCTGCCAATGGCAAACACATGGTAAAACACGCACCATCATCTTCTTCTGATATCAATTCAAGCCGTCCTTCATGGGCACGGCAAACCATTTGCACGACCGCAAGCCCAAGACCTGTGCCCTGCGAACGGGTGGTGAAAAACGGTTCCATTATTTTCTGTTGCAGTTCGGCAGGTACGCCAGGCCCGCTGTCTTGAACAGAGATCTTTAATTCGTTATTAACTGGACGGAAAAATACGTCCACTTGCGAGCCTTTGCCTGCAATCTGCACCGCATTGAGCACTAGGTTACTCAGCGCAGAAGCAATTGCGTTGACGTTACCAAGTAACGCCACATCTTCTTGTTCGACGTCTAGGCAGTAATCGATATTGTTACTTTTTAGCGTAGTCTCAACCATTGGCTGATACTCATCCACCAGCTGCCTTAAAGTAAACGGTTTTATCACCTTATTATCGCCACCTTTCGCAAACAGCAGCATGTCATTGACCTGCTTCTCGAGATCATGAAGTCTGTCGACTAATTTGATTTGAAAGCGTTCTCGAGTGGGCTGAGGAAGGTTAGGTGCACCAAGGTTAGAGGCATACAACATGGCGCTCGATAAGGGGGTACGAACCTGATGAGCAAGTGAAGCGACCATTCTTCCTAACGATGATAAGCGCTGTAAATCACTGACTCTTGATTGCAGCAGGCGAGTTTCTGTCAGGTCAGTAATAAGAATCAACTGTCCGGTTGAAGAGGCTGAAATGGCCAGTCTAACTTTGCGACCATTGCGCAAAGAGACCTCATGACCATCATCTTCTTTGGTTCGAATACCACTTGAATCAGATGAAACCATTTTTGTCCAACAAGGGGAATATCGAGTATGCGATGGGCTTCTGGATTGGCTTCTCTCACCACACCTTGTGTATCCAACAAAATGACCCCCGCAGGCATCGCTTCTATGACCTGCTGATATCGCTCAACTTGCGATTCCAAGGAGTCGAGGTGTGAGCTTGATTGCGCATTTTGTGGTGATACGCCCGTTGTCATCTGATCCATTTACGAGATGTTCCTTCTCAATACTACTCGCAGAAATACGTAGCCCATAATAAACTTAAGCCCGACAATGCAAAAAGCATGCCGAGATTAAATCTATATATTTCAGAAGGTTAGTCGCGTCAATAAATTGTCATGATGAATTATGCGTGACTTAAATCACATCAAAACGCGAAACTTAACGATGTAAGTTGTACTTGCGCATTTTTTCAACCAGTGTGGTACGACGCATCCCAAGCATATCCGCAGCACGCGCCACGATGCCCTCTTGCGCGTCGAGTGCTTGACCGATCATATTCACCTCAAGGTCAGCCAACATCTCTTTTAAGTTGACCCCTTCCGGTGGCAACGATTGAGGCGCATTGTGATTATCCAATTCAGGCTCTTCGAAGCTAAAGTTTTCTGCGAAGATGCTGTCTAAAGCATCGCGCTCTTGCTCTTCAATAGTCTTAAACGCATTCATTTCCGGTTGGAATTCAGGGATATCACTATAGCGATACTTAACAGGAAGGTGATTCACATCCACCAAGCTGTTCGGATACAGAATCACCATACGCTCAACGAGATTGGCAAGTTCACGAACGTTGCCCGGCCAATCATGTTCCATTAACGAATTAACAGAGCGAGGGGCAAAGCAGATAGGCTGTCCCCCTTCTGCTTCCATTCGAGCGAGCAACTCTTGCAACAGTAGAGGAATGTCTTCTTTGCGCTCGCGAAGCGATGGCATTTCAATTGGGAAAACATTTAAGCGATAGAACAAGTCTTCACGAAAATCACCTTGCTGGATCATGCTCTCTAGATTGCGGTGAGTCGCAGCAACAATACGGACATTCGCTTTAATCACGCTACTTCCACCGACACGCTCAAATACGCGCTCTTGCAATACGCGAAGTAACTTAACCTGCATCGGCATTGGCATGTCACCAATTTCGTCGAGGAATAAAGTCCCGCCATCGGCAAGCTCGAAGCGGCCTTTACGTGAGGTGATCGCCCCTGTAAACGCGCCTTTTTCGTGACCAAAAAGCTCACTTTCCAATAAGTCCGGTGGAATCGCTCCACAGTTCACTGGAACAAACGGACCACTGCGACGAGCAGAGTGGTAATGGATGTTACGAGCAACTACTTCTTTACCAGTCCCCGACTCTCCCAGAATAAGTACATTGGCTTGAGACCCTGATACTTGCTCAATTAAATGCCGCACGTCCTGAATACCAGAACTTTGTCCTACTAAGCTGCGAAAAAGCGTATTCTTACGAAGATTTGATTGTAACTGTACGCCTTTGCGGCCCAAAAAATCAATGACAGTGACGCAGAGCATCACTGAGTTGTGGGTAATTGAGAGGCAAATCCAACTCGCCAACAAAGTTGGATAGAGGCTCAACCGCTCCGGTAAATTCGCTAGTCACGAGTAAAGGAATATGGTTTGACAGCGAAAGCTGGGATAACAAGGCTTGAGAAAGATTTGGACTATACAAAGCACCAACGATGCAACCTGACCATGTCTGAGACCAATCGATTTCGCTGATGTCAGTAGATGGAATCGCCACACAATGCTCACCAACAAACTCCAAAATGGTGTTTAGATTAGTGCGGATTTGCGGATCATCAGCAATTACAAGAAGTTTAG
>ASHK01000638.1 GCA_000695745.1 Vibrio madracius
TTCAGGTAACTACCGTATGTGATCATACAGCCCATACCTAAACTTAGAGAGAAGAATGCTTGGCCTAGTGCAGCAAGCACAACACCACTGTCTACTTTAGAGAAGTCAGGGCTAAATAAGAACTCAAGGCCAGCCATTGCACCTGGTAGAGATAAACCTTTCACTGAAACAATGATAAGAATCAGGAATAGGATTGGCATTAGTATCTTACCTGCTTTTTCAATACCGCCAGAAATACCGCGGCTAACGATGATTACGTTCATTAGCAAGTAGATACACATCCACATCAATGGCTGAATTGGGTTAGTGATGAAACCACCAAAACTATCGCCGATAGCTTCAGGGTTACTAAGAAGACCAGTAGATACCTTTTGAACGTACGCTAGAGCCCAACCACCTACAACAGGGTAGAAACCCATAATAAGCAGACCACTCAGAACGCCGATGACACCTACGAAAGTCCAGCGACCGTCTGTCGACTTAAACGCACCTACTGCACTGCGACCAGTCTTACGACCAACTGCAAATTCAGTAAGCATGACGCTAAAGCCAATAAAGATTACAAATGCAAGATAGATAACGATAAATGCACCACCGCCATTTTCACCTGCTGTGTAAGGGAATTTCCAAATATTACCAAGACCAACTGCAGATCCTGCAGCGGCCATTACGAAGCCTAGCTTCGAACCCCAATTGTCACGGGGTGTTGTGTTTGTATTACTCGTTGCCACGATAACTCCGATAATCTGTTGTGTTTGTCCGTAACTTTGGCGCCGAAAGTATGTGTATTTATTTTTATACACTTTCTAAAATTTGTAGAGGCGCTCTAACAGTGACAAGTAAAACAGTTTATGATTTGAGTTGGAAGTCTAAAAGGTGTTTTTTTCTAACTTTTGTCATAAAATTGTTGTCAACTGCTGATTTTTTAAACATTAATTGTTTTATTTTCCAAATTTGCTTGACTGTAATGCTTAGTTTATAGAATTTCAATAATCAGTTTATTGCATAAAGTAGCGGTTTGTTCTGGTGCCAGTATGATTTTTAGCATCTCTTTATGAAAAAAGAGGATATTGTTTCGTGAAATTCGAGAATTACAATTCGATAAAAATTCCATCGAATATGACTAAAAATGCAATACAACTCGCTAACAAATGGGGTGGTTTTAAAGAGTTTTTATATCAAAAGGAACTTGTCAATATGTCTTTCTTATAAAAGTATCTTTGGGTGATGTACAATATAGTTTGCACTATTTTTGGCGTATGAGTTTGAGTAATGTGTTCAATTTAGATGGTTGTGTTATTAATCTGACTAAATCTAGTTGATTACTTTAATTATAGTTATTTTGAGGCATATTGCAGATAATTTTGCAGATAGTGAAACGGGCACTGAAATAATCATAATGAGATAAGCATAAAAAAGCTCCGCCAATCTGGCAGAGCTTTTACGATTGTATCGCCGTTATACATTGAATCTATTAAGAATTTCTTCTTGTTGATGAACGTTATCAGACTGTTCTGTCATCGCTAAATTGGCATTCTTCGCAGCACCAGAAACTTGCTCACTGAGATCTTTAATTTTGATGGTATTGGCATTAATTTCCTCTGCCACTAAGCTCTGCTCTTCTGCAGCAGCGGCAATTTGCATATTCATGTCGGAAATTTGTGCTATGGACTGATTGATTCGCTCTAGCGCGTCGTTTGCAATTTGTGCACGCTCTACCGCAAGACTGGCGCTAGCTCTACTTTGTGTCATAGCGCTTGATACGGAATGTGCACCGCTCTGTAACTGTTCAATCATGCTACGAATCTCGGTTGTGGATTCCTGAGTGCGTTGCGCGAGGGTACGGACTTCATCTGCTACGACTGCAAATCCACGTCCAGATTCACCCGCTCGTGCAGCTTCGATAGCAGCATTCAATGCTAGTAAGTTAGTTTGGTCTGCAATATCATTTATGACTTTTAGAATCGTTTCAATATTGTCTGTCGCTGTTTCAAGTCCTTGCACTTCTATGACCGCCTCCTCAATACTATGTGATAGGTTGGTGATGGCGGTTGTTGTATCTTGGACGACAGCTGAGCCTTCCTTCGTTGCATTATCAGCCGCTTGTGCAGCGCTTGCTGCACCTTGGGCGTTATTCGCAACTTCTGCTGATGTACTTGCCATTTCATTCATCGCGGTGGCAAGTTGTTCTAATTCTTGTAACTGAGTATTCATCGCTATTACCGAGTCTTTGGATCCTTTTGTGGTTTGTTGAGTCAGCGCAAGAATTTTGGTTGAGATTTGCTTAGATTGTATGATTTGCTGCTGTAGTTTGGCTGCAAAAGTGTTGAATCCTTTTGCTAGTTCAGCGAACTCTGCGTCAGTATTTGTATCCAAACGGCGAGTTAAATCACCATCTCCATTGGCTACTTCTTGTATAGCAATGTTGAGATCGTTAAGCGGTCGAATAAGGAAGCGAATCAGCAGTGTCAACACAATAACACTAACTATTAAGCCCGCGACAATAAAGAATATTGATTGATTTCGCAGTGCACCAATCGTAGAAAATGCAATGTCTCTATCGATAATCGCACCGACGTACCATTTTTCACCTGGCACCTGAACAAGGTTTACTTGATAATCTTTACCGTCAAGTTTTAACTCCTGAACACCTTCAGAGAGCGTTATGCCCGGCAGGAATTTGTTTATAGGCTCTCCGTTCAAACGGTTGTTAGGGTGCGCAATAGTCATCCCTTTTTCTGTAATGACAAACAGATAACCCGCGTTGAAT
>ASHK01000639.1 GCA_000695745.1 Vibrio madracius
TCTTGCGCAGTATGAAGCCTATTTTGGTTGCCCCATTACTCTTGGCACCAACACCAGCATCCGTTTTAATTGCAAAAGATGCCAACGCACCATTTTTGACCAGTAATCACGTCATGCTTCAATGTTTTGATAGCGAATTACAAAAACAGCTCAATCAAGCCATTGGTGAGCATCATGCCGCTGATCAAGTAAAACGAGTGTTGCTGGACGCCTTGCCTCAAGGTCAAAGTAGTATCGATTATGTTGCCCGTGAACTGGCGATGAGCAAACGAACATTACAACGCAAACTGTCTAATGAAGCACTGAGTTTTCAAGAGTTACTGCAAGAGGTCCGACAAAGTTTGGCGAACGACTACCTAATCAAATCGGATCTTCCCGTAAGCGAAATTTCTTTTTTATTGGGATTCCAAGAATGTAACTCTTTTATTCGAGCTTATACCTCTTGGAATGGACTCTCTCCGTCACAACAACGTGAGCGGATGATGTAGCCAATAGAATTAAGATGGCTATATGAGTGAACGATTAACTTGCTAGTGATGCCCAGAGAGGCAAAGTGTCTACCCAGAATAGTTCTTGATTGCCTAAGATAAATTGCTATTCTGTAATGCTGCATAAATTTTACCGCACCGGCAGTTGCACTCATCAACCAATATTAGAAGGTAAAATATGACGTTTCCGAAATCACTTCCTTCCGCGCATCGTGCACAACTTGAAAACATCGTCAGCACACTCTCTCAGGATCCTCGATTTTGCGGCATCGGCTGTAGTGGTTCTTACGCATCAGACACTATGGATCAATACAGCGATTTTAGATTTTGTTATTGCTGTCGAACCTAAATACTATCAAGAGGTGATGGAACAGCGCTTCGAAATACTCAGTCAATTTGACGATATGCTTGCCGCCTTTACCGGTGAACATGTGGGGGAACCTAGACTCATTGTGTCTGTATTTGGCGAGTCAGAGCTTGTTCATGTCGATTTTAAGTTTGTTTCTCTTAATGACGCCGCTATACGAGTCGATGATACTCAAGTCCTGTGGGAAAAGAACAGCCTGTTAAGCGATGTGTTTGCCACTGCCAAACCAAGTTATCCGCAGCCAGATCCACAGTGGATTGAAGATCGCATCTGGATCTGGACACATTACGCCGCAACCAAGATTGCTCGCGGGGAGTATTTTGAAACGTTAGAGTTTCTCTCTTTCCTGCGTTTTCATGCTCTGTCTCCCCTCGCACTCAAGCAAGCTGGTTTAACACCATCTGGCGTGCGTACCATAGAAAAAAGACTGCCAGAGTTTGCTAAAAAACTAGAAAAAACCGTAGCGTTACCAGAAAAAGAGTCATTGAAAGCAGCCTTAGAACATTGTGTCTCCATTTATTTAGAATTGAGAGTCAATGAATCTATCGTAGAGAATGACAGAGCGAAGGTAGCCTGTATTGGTTATCTGAAGAATATAAAGTAACGACAAATTTAGCCGGGTAATGGACTTTGTGAGTTGCCTTTTAACAACTCACTATTTACACCCTAACTAACTGACGCATACCTCGGTATGACGGTCAACCACAGTTATCACTTCTGACACCGACTCTACAACATAATCCGCAATGGAAAACGCGGAATTATTTTCAAAAGGCATCGCAATGGTGGTCAGCTTTGCGGCAACCGCAGCTTTTACGCCTGTTAAACTGTCTTCCAATGCGAATCCCTGCTGCACCGGAACCTTTAGTCGCTGACAAACTTCCAAATACACATCGGGAGCTGGTTTACCATTTGGTACCTCTTCAGCACTTAGCATCAACTCAAAGCTGTGTTGTATACCTAATTTCTTCGTCACTGCATTAATAATAGGATAGGCAGACGAGCTAGCTAGAGCGAGACGAAAACCTCTCTGTTTTAAGTCCGCAATCAATGTCGGAATGCCTTCTATCGCTTGCCCTTCTTCTTCGACTAGCGCGACGACCTTTTGCATAATTTCTGATTCCAACGCTTGGCATCCACACTCAAGTTAAACATTTGAATCCATGTTGCCGCGATATCATCAAGTCGTTTTCCCATGGTATGCTCGATGCAGTCTTCGACCGTCGCACTCGCACCGTAATTCGCTAGCACCTCAATCTGCGCTGTACGCCAAAAAGGCTCTGATTCGATGAGTACGCCATCCATATCAAATACAAAAAGTGACTTAGTCGTCATGTTTTATCCTACCTCAATCTGAATAAACTCTTTGAATAATATAAGGTTATGCATAACAGTGGAATAGTGACATGCGCCACAACAGACTTAATTGCAGCGCTTTCTGATTTATAACTGACTCATGTCCAACTTGTGACCTAGAGGCTCGACTTGCACATCAGCGTAGCCCATTGTCACTGCTTCAAATTGCTTACTCATTTCCAAGGCTTGCTCAGCATCTTTGGCAAGCACTGCCACCAAGTATGTGGGTCGTACAACACCATTGTCTAAATCCTGAGTATTGATATACGAGGACGTAACAGTACCAACTTGATTAAGCGCTATCACTCGCTGTAAATCGATACCCAGTACTCGGTCAATTTCTAAGGGCTCTACCCCTGCCTTCCAGATGAAAGTGAGCCCAAAGTTATTCGCTTGCGGTGTATTGTCTAACCACTTTGAGCCTAACCGCTGAATGTGGTTTATTGTGACAAACTTTTGTTGATACAAAGGTAATTTAGCTAACTGTTCGCGAACCGATTGCTCGTTATCTGCTTCCATAACGAACTTCAAAAGTTGCGTTTTCTGTCCACCTACTTTGCTGTTTTCAACAAACATATCTTTGATTTTTCCACTCTCCACCAGCTTCTTAAATGACGCTCTTTGTTCCGGCATCGTATTAAGGACTTGTGCGATGTCGTCAGTGCTCCACTTTAGCTCAACGCCATAATCATACGCATAAGCAGAACCAGTACCCACAAGAAGTGCACCGATAGCGAGTAGATTTTTGATTATTTTTCTCATGACTTTACCTTCGTATTTAACGGATATTTGTTACCAACGTGAACGATAACTGCGGTGACAACTTTTACACGTAGACTCCGCTGCCTTCAGACCCTTCTCGATTTCTACGGTAGATTGTTTTTGCGCACCCAGTGCCACTTGCTGATACCCCTCCTGCATCTGTTGTAGTAGGCGATTAAATTTTTCCGGCTTACCCCACACGCTCTCTCTCGCTTTACTTCCTACTTGAGTCCCTGACACAAATGCACCCTTTAGCGCATCGCTGCTCGCCACAAGCTGGTGACTCGCTTCCAGTAAATTTGACCAATCGGTTTCATTGCCATTAAGTATTTTCTTTACGACTTTCGTTTGTGACTCAATGTCGCTAAAGGCTTTTTGCCGCGCATCTATGATGTCTTTCGCATTAGAATCCTGAGCACAAAGTGCCAAAGGTGAAATGCTTGTCGATAACGCTAGCAACAGCACTAACTTGGTCTTCGAATACTGAGTAAACATAATTCCTCCGTCTGTTTTGTATGTCTCTATAGATGTCACTTAATTTACACAACAATTATTGCGTACGCAACAATTGTTGTGTAAATTAACGTCAACTGCTCAAGATTAGAGGATCAAATTATGCAAAATATTAAAGTATGGGATCTGGCAACCCGACTGTACCACTGGGTTCAAGCCATTGTATTTTTAGGACTTGTCATCACAGGTTTAACGGTCAAGGGCCTCATATTCAATTGGGATTGATATTATTCACTCTATTGATTTGGCGAGTAATATGGGGGTTTATCGGCAGTGAAAGTAGCCAGTTCCGTGCTTTCCTCAAACATCCAAAAACGATTGTCCAATATGTATTCGGTAAAACAATTTCCTACGTTGGACACAATCCATTGGGTGCGCTCATGGTGGTCACAATGCTCGGATTACTCTTTCTTCAATGCGTTACTGGCATGCTTTTAGCTGGAATCTTTGACGGTTTGGAGAGCGTCGGCTTCCTAATACCTGAATCACTTTATGATGCTGCAGGCACCTTTCATATAGTCTTAGCCGATATTCTGCCGATGATTATCGCGCTTCATGTTGGCGCTATTATTGTCTACAAGCTCGGTGGGAAGAGCCTTGTCATGGCGATGTTCACTGGACATCAACGATTGAATCGCGATGCTCATGCCCCCATTTTGTCGAGCAACGTCAAAGCGTTGTTAGTGCTAATTTTCTCAATATTGGTTACGATGGCAATAGTTGCTATTTCAATGGTATGAACATGAACAATGAATTTGATCGTCAATCCAGCTTTGGTTGGTTGCTAAATGTTGTGGCCAATCACGCTGCAAAAGAGTTTGATAAACGATTAAGAGAAAAGGGACTCACGCTCGCGCTCTGGCCCACTCTGATGTGCTTATGGGAAAAAGAGGGGATGACTCAACGAGAAATCGCCCAAATGTCGAAGGTTGAAAGCTCCACGACGACTCGAACGCTCGATAAATTAGAAGCGCTGGACCTGGTTGAGCGACGGGCGGATCCAGAAAGCCGCCGTTCATTTCGCATCTTTTTAACAGAAAAAGGACATGCGTTAAAAGAAGATGTCATTCATCTTCCTGTTGAAATTAATCAGGATTTACTCTCAGGTCTTGAAAAGGAAGAACAGCGTACACTTATAGCTATTTTACAAAAGCTAGTCGCGCCTCTTTAATCCAACGTAACCACTCGCCTGAGTTCATGTGTGCCAATGAACAGGCGAGTGACCTGCAATCAAACAATGGACGCACCAAGATTATCAACCATGATTTGATAATCTTTCAAACCTCTCATTATTTTTGTTTTGTTTCAGCCAAGATAGAATAGTGTTATCCCATCATGACTAACAGATCAATCTTAACGAGGAATTACCATGGCAAAGCTGACTATCGTCGCTAACATCATCGCAAAACCTGACCACATTGAACTTGTGAAAACAGAGCTACT
>ASHK01000640.1 GCA_000695745.1 Vibrio madracius
GGCATTGTAGATTGACGGACATCCCCTAAAATCACCAAATGTTCAGCGCCCGAACTAAGATATGCGGCTAAAACCTGTTCGGTGGCATCGAGGCTACCGTGCAAATCGGAAGCAAAAAATAGTTTCACTGGTTTATCTCCACCATTCATGTTGACGGTATTGTAACTCAGCTAATTATGATTCGCCTGCTTCATTCCTCTCTCGCCATCCCATTCACAACAATGTTGTTATAGCTCACCATCCGATGACTTTTCCATTCTCGATAACGGGGAGCTCGACTGATCCCAAAGCGCTCAAATAAACGCGCGCAGTACTTCATCATTCATATTTGGGTCAACAGATAACGCTGGTTTAGTCATGATCTCGTAGATATTGGTTCGCTCGGACGAGCGGTTTTTAGCAAGCACTTTTTTGGCAATATCATTCATCAAAACAATACCGTATTCGTCATCATCGTGACGCTTTTCGACAACGAGTGCTTTTACTTGATGTTTACGCGCCAACACTATGCCTTCATGGACGGTTTTCAGTCCATCGACCATCACATAGCTGCTTGCCATTACATCGCGTACACAGACTTTCTCCTGTCGGTTCATAACTCATCCTCTACCACTTTGGTTAATGTCTCTACTTGATGGGCCACACCCACCGCATCCTCAATATCAATTTGCACCGCGATCCCTTGCCTGATGTTTGGTCAAACTCTCCTACTTGATTGATGGTTTCTAATATCTGCCGTGAAAGATGTTCCTCAACCACAAACAACAACACATCTCTTTGCACCTCTAGGGTTAAACCAAAGAAAGTGTGCTTTTTATTTAGCCCTTCACCTCGAGCGTTGGTAATGACTGTCGCTCCTGTTGCCCCTGCGGTGCGAGCCGCATCGAGTACAGAATCTGTTTTACTTTCTTCTACAAATGCAAGAATGAGCTTAAAGCGCATTGTTTTTCTCCTTCGATGCAAGATCGCGCTGCATGAGACGTTGGCTCAAAAATTGAATTAGCTGTGCATACGCCATCACAGAAATAATTGGAAACAAGCTCGCAAAGGCGATCAGACCGAATCCATCTATCATTGGATTTCGTCCAGGTACCGTTGATGCCAGCCCCAAACCTAATGCTGTCACTAACGGAACTGTGACGGTGGAAGTAGTGACGCCACCGGAGTCATAGGCTAACGGAATAATAAACTTGGGAGCAAAATAGGTTTGAATAACAACTAGGATATAACCAACAATAATGTAGTAATGGATAGGATCTCCCACAACAATACGATAGCTGCCCAAGGAAATTCCCACTGCTACACCCAGCGCTACGGCAATTCTGAGCCCATTCACCGAAATCGCGCCTGCTGATACTTGATTAGCTTTAAGCGCGACTGCAAGAAGTGACGGTTCTGCTATCGTCGTACTAAAACCAATGCAAAAAGCAAAGAGATACACCCAGTAGTAGTCTATCCATTCCAATGACTTGCCCAAGGTTAACTTAAACTCTTGAAGAAACTCTGGTGCTGTTAATTGCATTGCCATTGTTTCGCCGAGTGGGAAAAGTGCCAACTCTAATCCAACTAAAAACAAACTTAGACCTAGAATCACGTAGCCAAAGCCAAGTAGTACTTTAAGAGGGTTGATTATCGGCTTCTTTAATATGGCAAACTGGAAACCGAAAATGATCACCATAATTGGTGTGACATCACGAACCGTCAATAGCAGCGTAGTAAGAAATTCTAAGACGATGTTCATACCGCAATCATCCCGTAAACCATGACAAACATCATCGGTAACAATGAAGCGAACGCAATAAGGCCGAAACCATCCAACATCGGATTTCGTCCTTTGATAGTGCTCGCCAGCCCCACCCCTAGTGCAGTGACTAAAGGCACGGTTATTGTTGAAGTTGTCACTCCACCTGAATCGTAAGCCACACCGATGATGTATTCTGGCGCAAATCCGGTCAGGATGACGACACCAATATAACCACCAATAATCATCCATTGAATAGGCCAGCCTTTAAGGATACGAAGCACCCCTAATACGATGGCTAACCCTACCGAGATTGCGACTGAGATACGCAAACCGTCCGCATAGCTTTGCATCGATTCATCAGTCATAGCAATCATCCCGCCCTCTGCAGCAACCTCGGCGGCTTCAGCAGAGACAGCCGTTAACGCTGGCTCCGCTATCGTGGTTCCAAAACCCAAACAGAATGAAAATACCATTAACCACAAGACGCTCCCCTTTCGAGCAAAGGACTGAGCCATCGACTCACCGATAGGAAAGAGTCCCATCTCTAATCCAAAAACAAAGAAAGTCAGCCCTAGAACCACCAGCAAGAGACCAAATAAGATAGAAACAACATTTGGAAGGGGCTCTTGCAAAACTACTAATTGAAAGAACAGTACTACCAGAACGATGGGTAATAAGTCTTTGAAGCTGTTTACCATCGAATGAAGAAGAGCTTTCAATCCTTGCATCGCTTAACTCCATTTCCCTTTGTTCATTTTATAATGGCATAAAATCGATGTAAGAATATGTGACAATATGAGCAATAGTGTGTGAAGTTTAATTCAATCAATGATTGTGTGATTAGCCCATCACACTCTCTAGCAACATCAACGTTAGTGAATACTCTAATTCATTGCTATATTTACTAATTCAAACACTTAGTCAGATCGGTAAGTTATCCATTACTGAGGAGAAGGACAGAGATGAATTTGCTTGTAACAGGTGGCACAGGTTTTATTGGTAAAGAGCTGCTTAAGCACCTAACGACCTGCTCCATCACTCTTCTAACCCGCGATGAACAAACAGCGAGACAAACTCTGCATCACACGGATTGTGGAAATATTCGTTACGTGAATTCCTTAAGTGATTTTGATGACCTCAATGAGTTTGACGCCATCATCAACCTTGCCGGAGAGCCCATTGCAGATAAGCGATGGAGTGAAGCACAAAAAAAACGCATTTGTGAGAGTCGCTGGAAAACAACAGAAACCTTAGTTGAGTTGATTCATGCCAGTAACGAGCCTCCCACTGTTTTCATCAGTGGTTCCGTCGGTCGGCTACTACGGTGATCAGCAAGATCA
>ASHK01000641.1 GCA_000695745.1 Vibrio madracius
AACACCGCCAGTGCCGCATTACTTATTCCGGTTTTTGCTTCGGTGGCTGAAGCCTTTGGGATGTCGCCAGTTATTCTATCGGTCTTGATCGCGGTCGCTGCTTCTTGTGCTTTCATGTTACCCGTAGCAACACCGCCAAATGCCATTGTGTTTGCCTCTGGTCACATTAAACAACAAGAAATGATGCGTTTAGGTATCATCTTGAATATTGCTTGCGTTGGGGCATTGACGGTTATAGCGATGACATTTTGGGCATAATGTGCTGAGAGCTGATTAAGTAAATCGAGTATCGTTAATTTAGCAGGGCCACCGGATGAATTCGGTGGCCCTTTTTATCACCAATTGATGGTGCTAAAAGCATCGTAAATGAGCTGTGCACCGAGCGGAGAGAGATGAATACCATCGTGCTGATAAAGCGGCGTATAGCCGTGCTTTAGCGCATAGTGTTCGAACTGTTGATAAACGTCGATAACCTGCAGACCCAGGTCACCTTGACCGTACATCGCGCTGAGCTTTTTGGCGTGTGTTTCACTGAGCTGTTTAATGGCACTGCGAACGCGCTCAACATGACTTTCATTGTGACTTAGCATTGGTAACGAGCCAATAGGATCGACGGCTGATGTCACTACTAGAATAGGTTGGATGCCATGATACTGAGACTGCCGAAGCATCACGAKGGCATTGAGATTGCTCGCGATGACACTAATATCGGTCCCCAATTAAGGTCATTCAATCCACCAAAGATCACAACAGATTGGGGGTTACGGTCAACAACTTGCGGTTTGAATCTTGCTAGCATTCCAGTGGTGGTATCGCCAGGAACGCCACAGTTGATGAACTCAAGGTTGGGATGAGCTTGACTCAGCTTATCTGACCAATTTTGCGTAGCTGCTAAGCCCCAGCCTGCCGTCAGGCTGTCCCCCATTAGAACGATTTTTTTCACGGATGTTTCTCATGATGATCAAAAAAGCCGCCCTGTAAGAGCGGCTTTTGAATAGGTTGAATTAGTTGCTACGAATGTACTCTTTAAAGCGTGCCTTGGTGTTAGCATCAGCCTTGTTGTACCAGAAAATAAGCATTTCTTCTGCTGTATTATCAGCGGCGCCACCTGGTACAGCAATTTCCGAGTTTGCTGAGTTCGCAGGCGCTGCTGCTGGCAATGTGACCGCTGCCACTGCACCTGTTGTGGCGATAGCAGCGACACCGCCTTTGCGGTTGTAATCTTCGGCTTCGCGGTTGTAATCACGACCAATCTGCATGCCATCTTTAACCAATTTATCTTGGGCTACTGGAATAGCATTGCCACTCGCATCGGTCAGAGACCACTTGAAAGTGTCGATGTCTTTCTTGGCTTGACGATCGTTCTGGTAGGTAGGCACTTCAAGAGTCAGTTCCGTATTACTAGCGTCGAATCGAGCAATAACGGCCTGACTTGGGACGCTGACACGCTCTTCGCGGTTTAAATCAAAGTATGGTTCAAACCTGAATACGATCTGGTTAACACCGTCAGGTAGCGTAGCAGTTTTACCAGAGGAGAAGAAGCCGTTGGATTTTGTCTCTGGGTCGCCTGCATTGACTGATAGCAGATCGACAGAGTCAGGGATTTTGATTGTTACATCAGCGACAGCCATAGTGCTGCAACCAGCAAGTAGTGCACAAGCAAGAATCTTTGAAGCTTTCATTGTATTTTATCCTAGCAGAATCATTCTATTAGTTTAGCGT
The DNA here is from genome assembly GCA_000695745.1 of Vibrio madracius. Lineage (GTDB taxonomy): Bacteria > Pseudomonadota > Gammaproteobacteria > Enterobacterales > Vibrionaceae > Vibrio > Vibrio madracius. The sequence goes on from ASHK01000641.1 coordinate 1,723, forward strand.
ACACTAGATTGCCTATGTTATGAATTGAATGCAATCGCCGCCGCAATACTAATTTGGAATTTAATCAAAAAATTACAATGCTTTCTGGTTATATGCAGTGTCTGCGATAGGAAAAACAGCATCGTAGACTAGGTTAAAGAAATAAGCATAAAAGAGAGCGACTACCACAAAGCCTAAGTCAGCCAAAATCGCGTCGATAAGCGTTAGGTTTAAGCTCCATGCCAGCATTGGAATCGTGGCGACCAGCAACCCAATTTCGAACAGCAGTGCATGATAAATCCGTTGCGTAGGGGTTTTCTTGGTTGTCCCGCGCAAGTGCATTAACGCTCGGTCGAAAACATAATTGTAGATATAGTTCCAGACCATCGCGATTAATGATAACGAGAAAGCAGTGAACGCTGCTGTCTTTACGTTTGCTCCAAATACAAACATGCAAATGGGTGCTGCGATCAGCA
>ASHK01000642.1 GCA_000695745.1 Vibrio madracius
TCAATCAAATCCGCAATGGCTTCTGCTTGGGTTAAATCCATTTTGTCGTTGAGGAAGGCGCGCTCACTAAATTCGCCAGGTCTTGCTGGACGAACGCCTGGAATGAGCAGGATGCGTTTAATGAGCATATCCATAACAACAGGTCCGCCGTGTCCTTGCAATTCAAGAACATCTTCACCGGTAAACGAGTGTGGGTTGGGGAAGTAAAGGGCGATCCCTTGGTCAAGTTCGCTGCCATCTTGTGCTTTAAATGGCAGATAATCGGCGTAGCGTGGCTTCAGCGTTTTCCCTGTCACTTGTAAGGCAACCTCAGCAGCAAGAGGGCCTGATACTCGTATAATGCCCACGCCACCGCGGCCTGGGGCTGTGGCTTGTGCCACAATAGTGTCTGTTGTCATTGTGTTGCCTAATCGCAGTACTTTAGCCAAATTGTAATCATGGTAAATGAAAAAGGCGACCATTTAGGTCGCCTTTTATTCTATTCGTTTATCGTCAACGAATCAGTAGGACTACTTAGAGTGTAATCCTTTCTTTTCCAGCGAACGATAAATCAAGGTTTGCTGAATCAGAGTCACGATGTTCGATACCAACCAGTAAAGCACAAGGCCTGATGGGAACCATAGGAAGAAGAAGGTAAACATAACCGGCATAAAGGTCATGATCTTCTGCTGCATCGGATCCGTTACCGTTGTCGGGCTCATCTTCTGGATCATGAACATACTTGCACCCATTAATAGAGGCAGAATGTAGTATGGGTCTTGAGCTGAAAGGTCATGAATCCAACCGAAGAACGGTGAATGACGCAGTTCAACTGACTCCATCAGTGCCCAGTAAAGCGCAATGAAGATTGGCATTTGTAGCAAGATTGGAAGACAGCCGCCTAGAGGGTTTACTTTTTCTTTCTTGTACAGTTCCATCATCTCTTGGCTCATGCGTTGACGGTCATCGCCGATACGCTCACGCATTGCTTGCAGTTTAGGCTGAAGCATACGCATTTTTGCCATAGAGGTGTATTGCGCTTTTGTTAGTGGATACATGGCACCACGAACAATAAAGGTCAAACAGATGATCGCTACACCCCAGTTCCCAACGATACTGTGAATGAAAGAAAGTAGCGTATGAAGTGGTTTTGCAATGAACCATAACCAGCCATAGTCTACTACTAGATCTAGGTTAGGTGCGGTTTCTGCCATTTGTTTCTGTAGTTTAGGACCTGCCCATAGCGTCGCTTTCAGTGTTGCCGATTGACCATCTGCAATAGTGGTGTTTGGCATGCGAACGCCGATGTCACCTAGGTTACCGATCACGCGAGTGTAAAGGTTAGTACCCGGTGCTTCACGAGGAATCCATGCGGCTGCGAAGTAGTGTTGGATCATCGCTGCCCAACCTTGACCGTCTGTCAGGTTAAGAGACAGATTGCGATCTTGCATATCTTCGAAGCTGTATTTTTTATAGCGAACGTCTTGAGTAGAGTATGCGCCGCCATTGTATGTTGGCATTGTGATGCTACCACCTTTGTCTTGTAGGTTTTGACGAAGGTGTGCATACATGCCAAACGTTGCATTTTGGCCAGAGTTGTTGTCTACAGCGTATTCAACATCTACAGCGTAGTAGCCACGTTTCAGAATAAAGGTTTTGGTATATTTGATGCCATTGTTTTCATATGTCATCGGGATACGCAGTTCATCTTGACCTTCTGGTAGCGTAAAGGTGTCTGCAGACACACTGTATGCTGGACGGCTAGTACTGCTTAAATCGATACCTTGAGGACCTACCAGACCACTTTGAGCGATAAATTGGTGTCCTTGAGAGTCTTTTAGAAGTTCAAACGGTTCGCTAGATTCTAACTCAGTTGTGTAATCGTTTAATTTTGCGGTTACTACATCCCCGCCAACGGTGTTGATGCCGAGTGTTAAAACGTCAGTTTTCACTGTAATGATTTTTTCTG
>ASHK01000643.1 GCA_000695745.1 Vibrio madracius
CTGAGCCCAGCCCTTTCACGTCAGCAACCTGAAAAATCATAAACAAAGATTGCGCAAAGTCCGATGATGACAAAACTGCCGACCCACAATTCTAACTTTCTGGTTTGTTGCATTGAATTGTCCTTTACTCTTAATTGCCAAACATCAGTGCTGTCAGCACAAAATCTAATCCTAATACCGCCAATGATGAGTGCACGACGGTTCTTGTTGTTGCCTGACTGATACCTTCCGAGGTCGGTATGGCGTCATAACCATTAAATAGCGCAATCCATGTCACTGTGATAGCAAACACCAAACACTTGATGACGCTGTTACCAATATCTCGGCCTAACTCAACTGACGACTGCATCGCTGACCAAAAACTGCCATGATCGATACCTTTCCAATCCACCCCTACCAACTGACCACCCCAAATACCGATAGCCATGAAGATCATCGCTAGCAGTGGCATAGAGATAACACCAGCCCAAAAACGAGGCGAAATCACGCGTTTAAGCGGGTCAACGGCCATCATTTCCATGCTTGATAGCTGTTCAGTGGCTTTCATCAAACCAATTTCGGCGGTCAGTGCCGACCCTGCTCGACCCGCAAATAACAGCGCGGTGACCACCGGACCTAATTCTCTGAGCAGCGATAACGCGACCATCTGCCCTAGACTGCCTTCTGCACCATAATCCACGAGTACGACATACCCTTGTAGGCTGAGAACCATACCGATAAACAGACCAGATACCATGATAATAGCCAGCGACTGCACACCAACGTTATGTAACTGCTTTATTAACAGGGGAAAATGCTTTTTTGGCTGTGGTTTTGAAAACAATACGCCGCATAACATAAAGGTTGCCCTGCCCCATGCCTGGCAAAGAGATAAGGTACGCTGACCGACTTTTTGAATCCATACCAATGGAAACGACATATTAGAATAGCTCCTCAGTTAATGCCTTTGCTGGGTAACGGAATGGAACGGGTCCATCGGCTTCGCCAAGTAAAAACTGTTGGACTCGAGCGTCAGGATTATTTCTCAGTTCATCAGGAGTACCACAGGCCACTACTTTACCGTCTGCGAGCAAATAAACCCAATCAGCAATGGACATGACTTCGGGAACGTCGTGAGAAACGACAATAGAAGTAAGATCTAGGGCTTTGTTCAATTTTCCAATGAGCTCTACCAGCACGCCCATGGTTATAGGGTCTTGGCCGACAAATGGTTCATCGTACATGATTAATTCAGGATCAAGTGCAATCGCTCTTGCCAATGCGGCGCGTCTTGCCATACCACCAGAAAGACTCGCTTGGCATAAGCTGAGATGCTCCACGTAACCCGACAGCCTCAAGCTTTAGCAAAACTAACGTGCGAATCATCGGCTCACTCAGTTCAGTGTGCTCTCGCAAAGGAAACGCAACATTGTCAAAGACATTAAGGTCAGTAAACAGTGCACCGGATTGGAATAGCATGCTCATTTTCTTGCGAACATGGTAGAGGCGTTTTCTAGACAGCGCAGGAATATTATCGTCTTCGAACCAAATCTCCCCTTGCTCAGGCACAATTTGTCCACCTATCAAGCGAAGTAGTGTGGTTTTGCCAATTCCAGATGGTCCCATGATGGCAGTTATCTTACCCTTTGGTACATGCAACTCTACATCGTCAAAAATGACATGTGAGCCACGCGCAAAAGTCAGTCCCTTTACGGAAACCAAGTCATTGTTTGACATACATTTCCTTATCATCTTAACAATAGCCCTATAATCAATAATAATGACACAAGCGGACAAATAAAACCCTTATATCCAAATGGTTGGATAATTACCAAAGCCATACCCAGCTATGACAAACTTGCGCAATTCATCGCATTTATGTCTTTTCTATTCACCTTAGCTTATCTATTAGCGTATTGGCTTCGGCGCACTATTGTTATTTTATTTGTTGATTGGCTTCCATTTTGGCCGACAAAGCGTCAAAATTAGCCGCCAAATGTCTCAGAAAAATAGAAGTGGATAAAAACATGCTTGAAGCCGTGGTGTTTCTGATTATAGGACTGGTTTTTCTCGTTTGGAGTGCCGATAAGTTAGTCTATGGCTCTGCCGCACTAGCCCGAAACTTTGGTATATCACCACTCGTTATCGGTATGACGATTCTGGCAATGGGCTCATCAGCACCAGAGATGATGGTGTCTGCCACAGCAGCCCTAGAAGGAAAAACCGATACTGCGGTAGGTAACGTTTTAGGCTCCAACATCGCTAATATCGCGTTGATTCTTGGTATTACTGCCATGATCAAGCCATTGTCTATTTCATCTGCCGTTCTGAGACGCGAGTTACCATTGATGGTTGCAGTTACGCTCATCGCGGGTCTCATCCTTTGGGACAGCCATCTCGGATTTTATTGATGGTATTATTTTTATTTGCTTCTCTTTGCCGCTTTTATTCTCGCGATGCTTCGTATCAGCAAGGCTGAAAAAGAGAGTGGCAATAGCGATGCTATGCTGGAAGAGCAAGAATCAGAAATTCCTGAGGGTGTGAGTAACTGGAAAGCGGCTATGTGGGTCGTTATTGGTTTAATTATCCTTCCAATTGCCGCTGACAGACTCGTAGATAGTGCGGTAACCATCGCGCAATACTTCGGTATGAGCGACCTCGTTATCGGTCTAACCATTATTGCTATTGGCACCAGTTTACCTGAACTTGCCGCCTCTCTTGCTGGGGTTCTCAAAGGTGAAGATGATATGGCCGTTGGTAATATCATCGGCTCAAATGTGTTCAATATTCTCGCGGTTATGGGGCTTCCTGGCATCATTAACCCTTCTATACTCAGTGAACATGCCATGGGTCGCGATTTCTGGGTCATGCTCGCGGTCTCATTATTATTAGTTGTCATGGCGCTGGGTAAATCGAAAAGCATCAGTCGAATTGAAGGCTTCATCCTGCTTGTGTTATTCATTGGATATCAGGTTTATCTCTTAGCTAATATGGCTGCTTAACAGGGGTTATCATGTCTGGATTTGATTATGTCAGCGCTGCCAAGCGTGTCTTAGCTACAGAGGTTCAAGCACTTCAACACCTTGAGCGCTACTTTGATGCTCAGTTTGAATCCGTCTGCGATGCGATTCTTCACCATCAAGGTAAAGTGATCGTTATGGGGATGGGTAAGTCGGGGCACATTGGTAAAAAAATAGCCGCCACACTTGCCAGTACTGGAACATCGGCTTTTTTTGTTCATCCGGGAGAAGCGGCTCACGGTGACTTAGGTATGATAGAAGCGCGAGATCTTGTGATCGCGATTTCTAACTCTGGTGAGTCACACGAAATCATCAGTTTATTTCCGGTATTCAAGCGACTTGGTATTACCACCGTCAGTATGACCGGAAAGCCAGAATCAAGCATGGCGAGACTGTTCGGATTTTCATCTGCAGATTACCGTACCCAAAGAGGCATGTCCTCTTGGCTGGCACCAACGTCAAGCTCTACAGCCACTTTAGTTATGGGTGATGCTCTCGCTATCGCTTTACTTGAGGCTCGTGGTTTTGGTGAAGAAGATTTTGCCTTTCTCATCCTGGTGGTGCGTTAGGTCGTAAGCTACTCCTAAAACTCAGTGACATCATGCACACGGGCAACGCCCTTCCCGTTGTGGGCCCGCAAACTTTAGTTCGTGATGCACTATTAGAAATCTCTGACAAAGGACTCGGCATGACGACTATCGTTGACCACAATATGACCTTGCTTGGTATCTTTACCGATGGAGACTTGCGTCGTATTCTTGATAAACGAGTCGATATTCATGACACCACCATTGGTGAAGTCATGACACTCAATCCGACCACCGCAGCCCCTAACATGCTCGCTGCCGAAGGCTTAAACTTAATGCAATCGAAGAACATTAATGGTCTTGTTCTTCTTGATGACAACAAAGTCGTGGGCGCACTCAAT
>ASHK01000644.1 GCA_000695745.1 Vibrio madracius
CTGGCAATAGGGCCTCAGTTCATTACGATCCGCTTTGATAACGACATCATTGATATTCCTGCTCTGTATGAGTGGGGCGGATAACATAGGGGACGCCAAGTCGCGTCCCCTGTTCATGTTGATCATGCGTAGTTAGTTTACCGCAGAAGCCTGTGGGTCTTGTAGTTGTGTCTGAGTAGGTAGTGGTGCAATTAGCTCAAATTGTTGATAAGGGAACAGATATTCTGCTTCAGCTTTGACTTGCTGAGCTTTGCTCTGGTCTCCCATTCCTTGATAAGCCAGTATTAGGTTACGATATAAAGCAGGGCGTGGTTTATGACGAATAATATCTACAGACCAATCTATGTAAGGCTGAATAAGAGTTTGATCGCCAGTGCTTAGGCCGAGTTTTAAGTAAGTGCTGTAAACATCCCAATCATAACGATCTTGCCAAGCCATAGGGTTACTCACTTGCTCTAAAATCGTGGCATCGATAGGGTCCGATTTTTCGAATTTTGTTAATACATAATTGGTATGTAAAGAGGCAATCATGTATGTGGTGATTAAGATCGGGAGCAATAAGGACATTGCTCGTGTGAGTGTTTTTGTCATCTTTGATATCGATGTTTGTTTTAGACGTGGCGTTCTTTGATCTACCCAATAAATGAGGATGATAAAAGTTACCCAATGTATCAACGAATGATAGAAGGGGTATTCCAATTGACTGTGTAAAACAATAGGGACAAAGAGAGCAAAAATAGCTAAACGTGTCCCGGGTTTCGCGGTGTAAATCCGGCTTAATACAAAAAGAGCAGCAAGTAAAATGCCTAAAATTGGTAGCAACCCGCCTTCAATCCCCCAAAACAGTAGCTCGTTATGTGGATGTTCAAGGGCTGGTACACCAGCGTCAAAACGGTTATTGAGTTGATGTTGTCGTGCTGTGTACACGATATATTCAGGCTCAAACTTACCTAATCCATAGCCAGTAAATGGTTTCTCGATCAGCATGTCGATAGATTGACTATAAATCGTTGTGCGAATATCGGTAAAGCTCGCTTTTTGCTCGAGGAGATTTTGACTACTGGTGTTCCCAAACCCAAGCAAAGTCCTAAGGCGACGCCTGTTAAGCTCGCAAAGTCCAGCCAAGAAAGCGCTTGCGAGTC
>ASHK01000645.1 GCA_000695745.1 Vibrio madracius
AGTAGGTCAACAACACCTACGAACTCTTCTTCACGACCGATTGGAAGAACCATTACTAGTGGGTTAGCAGCTAGTACGTTCTTAACTTGGTCAACTACGTTGAAGAAGTCTGCACCCATACGGTCTAGTTTGTTAACGAAGATGATACGAGATACTTCTGATTCGTTAGCATAGCGCCAGTTAGTTTCTGACTGAGGCTCAACACCACCAGAACCACAGAATACACCGATACCACCGTCTAGTACTTTCAGAGAACGATATACTTCAACTGTAAAGTCAACGTGTCCAGGAGTATCGATAACGTTTAGACGGTGATCGTTCCAGAAACAGCTAACTGCCGCTGATTGGATAGTAATACCACGCTCAGCTTCCTGCTCCATGAAGTCAGTAGTTGATTCACCATCATGAACTTCACCAGTCTTATGGATTTGGCCAGTCAGTTTTAGGATACGCTCAGTTGTTGTGGTTTTACCCGCATCAACGTGCGCGAAAATACCAATATTTCTGTATTTTGATAAATCAGTCATCGTTTTACTCTGTTAATAGGATATAAAATGCGCGCAGAGTATATCACAATCTGTCAAGACGGATAGCTTTGCGTGCATTCGTATTAAAAAAAAGTTATGCCTTCTCGGCGTACTTGGGTATCAAATAGAGCTAAAACGCCTCTAAACGCTTGTTACACCTAGCTTCATCCGTGTTGGCGGCTGTTGTTAGTTCGCAGTTAATTTTAGCTGCTCTTCGTGATTTTTCGATGTCATTTCGGAAAATCATACATTTTGTTGGCGATATTCTACCTAATTTTTCGCAAAAACCATCATTAAAGTTCATCGAAAGCAGAAATCGCTTTCGGATAGCTTCTTGACGCCGTGAATTTGCATCCCTTCAATGCCACCTTTTGGCATATTTGCAGCAGGAACAATCGCTTTTTTAAAGCCGTGCTTAAACGCTTCCATTAACCGCTCCTGTCCGCTCGGAACAGGGCGAATTTCACCAGCTAGGCCCACCTCACCAAACACCACCACATCTTTAGGTAATGGACGATCTCTAAAGCTGGAAAGTAGTGCCATGACCAACGCAAGATCAGCACTGGTCTCTGTTACTTTGACTCCGCCAACCACGTTTACAAACACATCTTGATCAGCCATTTGTAAGCCACCGTGTTTATGTAACACGGCTAACAGCAGAGACAAACGGTTCTGTTCTAGACCCACCGCAACACGGCGTGGGTTCGCCAGTTGACTGTAATCGACCAATGCTTGGATTTCGACCAATAACGGACGCGTCCCTTCCCACACCACCATCACAGAACTGCCCGAGGTTTCTTCTTCACCCCGAGAAAGGAAAATCGCAGAAGGATTGCTCACTTCCTTCAATCCTTGTCCTGTCATGGCAAACACACCAAGTTCATTGACCGCACCAAAACGGTTTTTGTGGCTACGCAGTGTTCTAAATCGACTATCCGTCCCACCATCGAGCAACACAGAGCAATCAATAATGTGCTCTAACACTTTAGGTCCAGCCAATGTGCCATCTTTGGTCACGTGACCAACAATGAAGATTGCGACGTTGTTCTGCTTCGCGTATCGAGTGAGAGCCGTGGCTGATTCTCGTACCTGAGCAACACTACCTGGCGACGATTGAACATCCGCCACATGCATGACTTGAATCGAGTCAATGACCATGAGTTTTGGTCGCTCTTTCTCAGCGACTTGGCAAATGCGATCGACGTTGGTTTCAGATAGCATCTTTAAGTGCTCTTTAGGCAACCCCAAACGAGACGCGCGCATGGCGACTTGCTGCAAGGACTCTTCACCAGTGACATAAAGCGTTGGCATTTGCGATGATAACCAGCACATTGCCTGTAAAAGCAATGTCGACTTACCTGCCCCAGGGTTACCACCAATAAGAATAGCGGCACCCAGGAACCACACCACCACCAAGAACACGGTCTAGCTCTTTAA
>ASHK01000646.1 GCA_000695745.1 Vibrio madracius
TTGTGAGACCACACATTCTTCAAATCCAGTTAATCTAGCGAGTTTTTTCTCAAAAGCAGAGCTGTCTGCAGCTTCTGCAGTATAAACACCAGACATCAGCATACTTTCTGTGTTGTCACGAATAGCTTGAATATGTTTTTCCTTAATATACTCATTGTTATTCAGACACAGATAGTCATTTGTTTGGTAGCTCGTATCACATGCTGTAGGTCTTTTCCCAGAGACTAGATGCTTTTTACTTTTGGTTGAATGGATATTTTCAGCGATATAAATATCATGTTGCTGTTCAATAAATTTAGGCAACGATTTTGTTATTTTCTCTAAGTGCATAGCTAGATTCTCTCGACATTTAAAATGGGTTGTCGGCCGACAGAACGAAATATTGCCTAATATGCAAAAATAGTCACTAGTGACTTATTTATTTTTTGGAGTTATTAGCAATCTTAACTATACTACATAGCGATATATTCATCTTGCTTATACCCATTGGGGATCTATGCAGGATTTTTTTATATGCTTTTTGTTTATTCTTGATATATGTATCACACATTTTTATCGTTGTGAGACAACCTCAGGCCAGTACATTTTTATAAAACCGAAACTCACCCAAAGAACGGCTAAGGTCGCCACCGAGAGCTCCAGAAACCCGAAGTTATGCAGCCAATGCCAGTGTGGATATTCGCCTTCAAAGAAGTCAGTTAATCTGTACATAGCAATAGAGCTGATGACAGATGGAAAGGTAATCGCCGCGATAGATGGTTGAAACTTAAGTCTTAATAATCTGAAGTAACACAGATAGATAAGTAATGTCATCGTGATTGCGATACCGGCAAGTGCACCCGTCAGTATAGGATCCGGTTCAGAAAAATTGACGAGGTATGCTGATAATGTGAGGTTGATCGGAGCCGCCATTATGGCGATGGTCGGCCTAGCGCGTTTACGAAGCATGCCCTCGAACACGAGTCGATAAAGTACCAGTGGCAGCATGAAGAAATATATAGCAATACAAACACTGGCGATCGTTTCGGAATATACCGTATGGCCAAACTGAGTACCTGCTAAAGAACTACTAATAATGCCGACAGGATAAAGAAACCAGCTAGGAACTATATTAGCAATTTTGAAGTTTTTAATTTGATAGAAAAAGAATAACACTGCCATTAGTACGTGCAATGTCAAGGCAGCAAACCAAAGTGGATAGGCAATAAGCGGTCGGATTACTGCTAAGTAATCACACAAAATTAATAATGCCATGCTCATAGGTGCCATTAAGCTTCCTGTTAAAGGATGCTTTATATCTGCGGAAAATATATGCCGATTGAGAAGATATTTTAACAGTACGGGAACAAGTAATAAGGCACCAAGACCAGCTAAAACAGGTTGAACAGTTTTGCCACTTCTGGGACGTACATTGCCCATGCGTGGCCCAAGCCAATAATACCCAGCGACAATGAAGCCTGAGAGGTAGGAACACTATGAAACTGTGTCAATCGTTTTAACGCAGCAAGACTTATTGTCACGAGGAGAGCTCTCTCTAATATCCTTATTATTATCCGCCAGTGTTTTGATGAAACTAGCAGTCTAGCCGTCTAATTATACACAGTTTGGACCGAATGTGCGCTCAGTTTTCCTTTCGAGGCAAATCTTCTTGCCTTAGCTTTTCGTTTTTGATGGTTCGGTGCAGCAACTGGCTATAAATCGGCTGACCACCCAAGGCTTGCGCGATAACCGTTGCACCTAGCGCTGTGATAATAAGAGGTAAAATCAAGTGGTAGTTGTTAGTCATTTCTATCACAAGCAGAATTCCCGTAATAGGCGCGCGCACAGTGGCAGCGAACAAGGCTCCCATCCCTGCAATAGCGAAGACTCCTGGTTCTATTGGTAAATCAGGGAACAGGGCTTTTGCCGTCAATCCAAAGGCGTACCCAAATGAGGTACCTAATGCAAGCATAGGGGCGAAAATACCGCCAGGGGCACCCGAGCCGAAACAGATAAGTGTCGTTAGTACACGTCCAATAAACAGCAATACTAAGATAGATGCGCTGAAGCTGCCATTGGTGATATCAGGAATGATATCAATACCGCCTCCAGTCAACTCAGGGACATAGAGGAGTAATAGTCCAAAGCAACCGCCAATAATTGAACCAGTGAACAAGAAACGTTTGAGGTCATTTTTGTGGATGCGGACAAACAAATCCTGAAACACAGTGACAAGTTTGTTGAAAGCAACACCGAAGACACCAAATAACGCACCCAATACCAAGAATAGCCATAGGACGTTTAGTTCTGGTGAACCGTATTGCGGAATAGAAATCACCGCACTTTGACCATTGATGTAGCGGAATACTAAGGTTGCTGTTACTGCAGAAATAAGGACAGCTTTGATCGAAATGAGAGAGTAGCGAAAGTGTGGGCGCATTTCTTCGACGACAAACATGATGCCTGCCAACGGCGCGTTAAATGCCGCGGCTAAGCCTCCTGCGGCGCCAGAAGCGAGTAGGGTATGACGACTATCGTCGTTTTTGACACGGAAAATGTCCGTAACCATTCGCGCTAAGTTACCGCCCATTTGAACGGTCGGACCTTCTCGTCCTAACACCATACCTGAGCCTAAGGCTCCTAAACCACCAAAGAACTTGACGGGTAGTACACGCCACCAACGGACAGGTCGCATGTTGTCCATCGCACCTCGATTTCAGGATCCCAGAACCTGCGGCTTCCGGCGCAAACTTGTGTACAAGAAAATAGCCAATGRAAGCGAGTAAGGCACTGATGAGAAACGCGGCAAGCCAAAGTGGTAACACAGATCCTATTTCGTTGCGAAGCCATTCAGTGCGCGTATCACTAACAAAATGA
>ASHK01000647.1 GCA_000695745.1 Vibrio madracius
AAACGACCAGTCTAGAGAGTGACCTCTGTTTGGGATATTTAGTAAAAGTCGCTTTTAGTGACTGAATTTGACAAAGGTAGCGGAGATAGGTCGATAAACGTGAGTAGAAACAGCTATGCCGCTCTGAAGTTGTAAGAATAATGGATGAGTTTTGCATACCAAGCTCGTAGAAAGCGCATTAAGTAATCAACGCTACCTGAGTATCGAGCTTGGTATAGCAAAAATAGGTTGGGCCGAAACCCCTACCGCATCTGTAACTTGTTCTTGAAGACGACGCGTAATTTTTACAGGCTAAGCTTGAGGCTCTAACACCAATAAGCTGCCACGCTGCGCACTTTTTTTCGTTCCCTGCTTTTGTTTAAAGCGCTCATCGGCTTCTGTTTGAAGTCCGATCTGGGCATTGGTCAATGCGTCTTCACTGTAGTCGGTCGCATTCAAATAGTCTGCTTCAAGCTCTGGCGGTCTGAATAAGTTTGGCATCGTCCCTCTCATTCCTCGTAGGCGTTCCTCATCACTACTTGGGGTGAACTCTGTAACAACCGAAATGCGCCATAATTCTTCAGCTAGTAACTTGTAGCTTTGGTCTAACATACTCATATAAGTGAACGCTTTATTCTGACAGCGGCCAAGTGCAACTATATTGACAGTGCGGTCATACTGTTCATTTTTGCGTTTCTTATAAGCTTTTGTCGTCAAATGACTCGCCAGTTTATCCCACAGCAGGACTTTTAGGAGAAGAGGATTAACCATGGTTTCCGTCTCCAAATCTGTACCAATACCCGCGGCTAAGCCCGCACCCGCTCTCACTTTAAGATCGCCGCTACCACGAACAACCGCTTCAACTGTCGCATTGATTCCAGCACCTGCACTTACCGCGGCTTCCACTTTAAAACGAGCAGCATCGATACTGCGCGCTTTAAATACCGTTGTTACCGACCCCTTAGCTTTAGCACCAATAAACGCACTACCGCCAATTGCACCGACAATAAATTCATCAGCCCCAAAAATATTACTGCTGTTGAATGCGCCGTTGACCTGCGCTTTCACTTCTGCACCGACAAATAGCGATGCTTCACTTTGTAAAGCGAATAGCTGTCCGATCGTCAGTTCGTGACTAACTTCAACAACTACGCCAAATTTTGCCGCTAATTCAAGGTTTACCCCGATATCAATACCTGGGATTAACTGCATTGGGGCAAAACCGTTACGGTTTCAAGCTCTGCCTGCGAAAAGTTGGTTTCTTTTCCTAATCCGTGGCTTACACCGGCATTGCCGATTACGCCAATCTCAGGATTGCCAGCACGTCCCTTCATCACACCCGCGCCGCCATTACTACCAAATTTTGCATGCATGTCCGGTTTGTACTTTAACTCGCCCTTCGACGCCTGCCATTGCCGACACTTGGTTACGGACTATATTCCTAAAATCCCAAGTGCGCTTTATCTCAATTTTGGCTTCAGCAAACAGATCTAACGTATTTTCAGTGCTAAGCGTACAGTCTTTTGCGGATGCTTTATCTTCATAACCTGTTTTGATGCCTTTATGGCAAATCGCAGTATACAAATTGCGTTTATGCTGGTCGTTGAGAATCTGCCAAATATTATTATCAATATTCTCTTTTTGATCGTAAAACTTTTTAATGTATCGAGCTGTGCGTCTATCACTTCAAGTTGTATACGACCTAGCTCTCCATTTTGTACAATTATTTGTTTTTAGGGATTCAATGAGCTTTATCTAGTTGGAGTAAAAAATTGTAGGTGGTGCGATTAATGCATTTGAAGCGAATATTTTCCAGTGGTGTTTTGCTTGGGCGAACTTCTCTTATGATTTTCCTAAAATGCACTCTAATCTGACCCCTCAAAACAATCCACACCGGATCATTTGTCACGTCTAAAGGCCAAAACCATAACTGCTACTTAGTTTTTGATGGTGTCTATATTTCATTGCCTCTAGCTGGGAATAAACAACATCAATGCCTCTCTGCAGGTAAGGCGTTGCTTTCACTTTATTACTTTTAAAAGCCATATAAAGAGCGCGAGTCCATCTTTCAAATTCAATTCTGCAGCCGCTGGGTGGCTGAAAACTGCCATTAGGTTTTAAAATAGAATCAATATTAAGTTCCAAGGGATTTGCCATTTTAAACTCCTAAACTAAGGTCAGAGTGGTGAATGCAGTTATTACGATAACTACTGTGCTTTATAATTACAAGAATCCTGACAATCTGTTACAAACTTAAAAAATATATAGTTTACAGTTATATTACACATTACTTAATTTATAAATTATTGATATAACTAATTTTTCATAATTCAAACCCACCTTCACTCTGTCGCCGCCCACCCTTGGTGTAAACTCAGAAGTACTAATTCGAACAATCTTAAGTTCAGTTAGTATATTAATTT
>ASHK01000648.1 GCA_000695745.1 Vibrio madracius
TGAGTATTCTTGGTATTGATACGCGTTGTTTCAAAGACAGAAACATCGTCTTGGGTAATTAGGAGGTCGTTACTGCTGGAGTCTGATTCAAGATGACCACCTTTCAATAAAATGGCCGATGTATTAAGCGCACGCAGCTGGTCAATCAACGCTTCCATGTCTTTTTGAGATTGTGGGACTTGTGTGCTCAGTAAGGCTGCCCCTTCTGGCAAATTCGGGGTGATAACTGTCGCCAAAGGTAGTAATTCCGCTTTTAATGCATCAATAGCGGACGTTTCTAGCAACAGGTCACCACTGGTAGCGACCATGACTGGGTCGAGAACTACATGCTTTGGTTGATATTGACGAATCTTCTCAGCCACAGCGCGAATAATATTGGCGTCAGCAGCATACCAATCTTGACCGCGACTACGTCTAAGTCGCTAAATACAGCGTCTAATTGCGCCTTAACAAACTCAGGTTCGATGCCGAGAATACCGGATACGCCTTGTGTGTTTTGCGCGGTCAAAGCAGTAATAACTGAGCATGCGTAAGAACCTGTTGCTGAAATAGCTTTAATGTCCGCTTGAATGCCAGCACCACCGCCAGAGTCGGAGCCAGCGATCGTTAATACAATAGGGGTTTTAGAGACGGATGATGTCATATCATGTTCCTTTTCTGGCAAGGAACACGACATAAGCAGACAAAGATAGACTGCGGACGCAGGATCTTAGTGCGGTGTCTATCAGTTCCCTACGCCAGTGCTAACTGAATCAGGTTCAACGGGTCTCACCATTTTGGTGATCTCAGCGAAAACGCTCCCCGACTAATGAGAAAGGATATTGTTATACAAGCGCTGGTTTTTTCCAGAATTAAAACGTGAGCTCATCGACTGAAATGATAAATACTCCCAATGCTATTGATTTGTTGTGGTGATGGGTTTGGTGTTTTTTAAAGAAAGAAGAACCATCACAAGAATAAAATTCTGGGCACAACCTAAAAACACCAATGAAAATTCTTGTTACATATGGCGTATTTTTGAGTGGTGACTCGAAATGAGTTTATTTTTTGAGCACAAAATAACCCCCAAGTTCTATTAATTGTTCTCGATGTTTACATTTTTATAACCGATGTAAGCAGCGTCATTAAGACCTTTCAGGGAAAGAGAACAAAGAATGAAGAATCTATTATTAGCGGTATCAGCAGTTGCTTTGGCAGTAAGCCAGAGTGTCAATGCTGCACCAGCAAAACCCTCAATTGACGTCTGGGGTTCGAATAATCTGCAATTTTCGAAAATCCAGTTGGCTATGGAAACCACTTCTGGTTATGACCAGATGGTTCAATATCATGATCTAGCAGAGATCAAAATCACCTTTAATCAGTGGAGTGGTACCACCGGAGATACGTACAACATCTATTTTGATGGCAATAAGGTGGCAACAGGGCCAATAACAGGCAGCCAGACAACTGCAACGTTTGGCTATGGTCAGGGTGGCTTGTATCAGATGCAAGTTGAAGCGTGTGATACAACAGGGTGCAGTAAAAGCTCACCAATGGAGCTGGTGGTTGCGGATACTGATGGTTCTCATCTTGCACCCTTGGCGATGAATATTGATCCAAATAATAAAACTTACCACACCGATCCGAATACGGTTGTTGGTACTTACTTTGTTGAGTGGGGAATCTATGGACGTGACTACACGGTCGATAACATTCCGGCAGACAACTTAACGCATATTCTTTACGGTTTTATCCCGATTTGTGGTCCTAATGAATCGGTTAAGTCTGTGGGCGGTAATAGTTTTAATGCGTTGCAAACCGCTTGTAAGGGCATGCAAGATTTTGAAGTCGTTATCCACGACCCATGGGCGGCGTACCAGAAAGGGTTCACACAAGCAGGTCATGATTATAACACGCCAATAAAAGGCAACTACGCTATGTTAATGGCACTAAAACAGCGTAATCCCGATCTTAAAATTCTTCCTTCTATCGGCGGCTGGACCCTTTCAGATCCCTTTTACAGCTTTACCGACAAGGCCAATCGAGACGTATTCGTCGCGTCTGTTAAACGTTTTCTAAAAACTTGGAAGTTCTATGATGGTGTAGATATTGATTGGGAATATCCCGGTGGTGATGGTGCCGCGCCTGACTTAGGTGATCCTGTCAAAGATGGCCCGGCTTATATCAACTTGATGAGCGAGTTGCGAGCTATGCTGGATGAGCTTGAAGCGGAAACAGGGAGAAACTACGAGCTAACTTCTGCGATTGGCGTCGGTCATGACAAGATTGAAGACGTAGATTATGCCAAAGCTATTCCATACATGGATTATATCTTCGCGATGACGTATGACTTCTATGGTGGTTGGAACAACGTCCCCGGACACCAAGCGGCATTGTACTGTGGCAACTTTATGCGTCCTGGGCAATGTGATGGAACGGGTGTCGATGCCGAAGGGGTTCCTTATAAAGGGCCAGCTTATACGGCGGATAATGGTATTCAATTGTTGTTGGCTCAAGGTGTACCTGCGAGCAAGTTGGTATTGGGCGCAGCTATGTATGGGCGAGGCTGGACTGGAGTAACACCAGATACCTTGACCGACCCCTCGGATCCGATGACTGGCGTTGCGACAGGAAAACTGACCGGATCCACAGCACAAGGTGTATGGGAAGATGGTGTCATTGATTACAAAGGTATAAAAACCTATATGCTGGGCGAGGGCAACACTGGCGTCAACGGGTTTGAATATGGTTATGATGCGATGGCGGAAGCGGCTTATGTCTGGAATCAAACCACAGGCGAGTTGATTACTTTCGATGATGAGCGTTCAGTGAAGGCAAAAGGCGCTTATGCACAAAGTCTTGGGCTTGCAGGTCTATTTTCATGGGAAATAGACGCTGACAATGGTGATATCCTCAATGCAATGCATGAAGGGTTAGCTGGCGGAACACCAAGTAATCGAGCGCCTGTTGCCAGTGCTGGTGCGAACCAATCTGTGCAAGGCCCAGCAACAGTAACTCTAGATGCTAGCGCGTCACGCGATAGTGATGGCTCTATCGTAAGCTATCGTTGGATGCAAACGGCTGGTGGTACAGTGACTCTTGTTGGCGCCGACACAGTTCAAGCGAGTTTTGATGTTCAAGAGGTCACCGTAGAAAAGAGCTATCAGTTTACGGTGACAGTCACGGACAATGAGGGAGCGACAGCCACAGATGTAGTTACCGTGACCGTTAACCCAACAGTGACTACTCCAGATAATACTGCGCCTAATGCGGTCATTACGGGTCCGACCGTTGCGAGCGTTAATCAAGCTGTAGTGTTGGATGCTAGCGCATCCACTGACGCAGAAAACGATACGTTGAGTTTCAGTTGGCAAACACCAAATGGTTTAGAGGTATCAGTGTTAGGCAGCTCCTTGAGTTTTTCTGCGCCTAGCGTTCCTACCGACACCAATTACATATTTACTGTGACTGTTAGTGACGGCTCACTAAGTACCAGTCAGACTCATACTGTTACAGTGAGTGCAGATGGACCTGTTATTGGTGTTTGTG
>ASHK01000649.1 GCA_000695745.1 Vibrio madracius
TTCTGGCGTTGCTGAATATGTCTGCAGAATGTGACGGCGGATGGGACTATTACTCGGTTGGTATCGCAGATCATTGATCTATCAGGCCTGAGGCAATCTCAAGCGGCGGAACTGCTTCTCGACCAATTGGTACGAAAATCACATGATGCAATCTATGTCGTCGATATAGAGTTTGGTCAAATATTAAACTGCAACGAACTTGGCTATCAACGTCTTGGCTATACGAAAGAAGAGCTGCTCCGTTTGACCGTTCCCGATATCAATCCCTTGTTTAATAGAGACGTGACGTGGAAAGATCATGTCGACAAGATGAAGCAGGTTCAAAATAAGTTCGTTGAAGCAACGCATAAGCGCAAAGATGGTGTAGAGATCCCCATAGAGGCCAATATCAGTATGGTGGAATTTAACGGGGAGCATTATCTGTTAGCGATCGTGCGGGATATATCTGAACGCAAAGCGAGAGAGCAGCGCACTATTGAGAAGCAAAACCTTGATCCGCTAACCGGTCTTCCGAACAGACGATTACTAGACGTTAAACTGCGAGAGTTGATTTGTCATTGTTGGGATCGCTCTGAAAAAATTGCATTTATGTTTCTTGATATCGATAACTTTAAGACCATTAACGATAATCATGGTCATGTTATTGGCGATGAGATCTTAGTGGCAGTATCGGAAAGATTGCAAGACTTCACTCGACAGTCAGACATCGTGTCTCGATTAGGTGGGGATGAATTTTTAGTGGTTCTTCCGGGTCTCAATAGTCGAGAACATGTGTTAAGTATCGCTGAACACTTATTACAAGTCTCTTCGCATCCTATCAAGGTGAGCAGTGGAGATAAGTTAAAAGCAGAACTCAGTGTTGGAACCACATTGTGTTTAAGTGGCAACGTTGATGTTCAACACGCGATATATATTGCTGACAAGGCTATGTATGAAGCCAAGAAAGCCCAAGGAGCTTCAAGCTATTTTATTGATTATCAATGAATTATGCTCTGTCCAGCTACACTGACGACCTGTTGTTGTCTCAAACTCACACTATTTAGCTGTCGATAACACCAACGCTTTTTCACGCAAGCAAACTTAGCTCCAGCTCATTATTACAATATTGTATAAGTTAATATGATTTTAGCTGGATTATCATAATAAACCGTTCCAATACAATGTCGCCATTCTGTTTGCATTCACACCTTATGGTTTGTGCGAACTACTGGTATTAAAGCGCAACCTTGATGAGTTGCACAGTTTTTGGAGCGTACGATGTCAAAAGTCGTGGTAGTAGGCGGCGGTGCAGCTGGCCTTGAATTAGTTACTCGTTTAGGAAGAAGTTTTGGCCGTTCAGGTCAACACGAGGTCGTGCTAGTAGAGCCGGCTAGTCACCATTATTGGAAACCGCGTTTACATGAAATTGCTTCTGGTACTTTTGACTCGGAGCTTGATGCGGTGAGCTATTTGCAACATAGCTATTGCAATCAATATCAATACGTTCAGGCATCGATGAAATCGCTAAATCGAGGTCAAAAGACCGTTGAGATTCAAGATCAACAAGGTATGGTCTCAGAACTGGCTTACGATTATTTAGTGATCGCTGTTGGTGCGGTGAGTAATGATTTCAAAACGGAAGGTGTGAGTGAGCACTGCCTATTTTTAGACTCTGCTTTGCAAGCACAGCAAGCGTGGGATCAGATCAATCCATTGTTACGTGCGCAAGGTGAGCAAAGAATCTCGATCGTCGGTGCTGGAGCAACCGGAGTGGAACTCGCTGCTGAATTGGCAAAAGTCAGTCAAAAACTGACACGTTATCGTGATGACATGAATCTCACCATCACTTTGATTGAAGCGTCAAATCGAGTCTTGCCTGCTGGCCCAGAGTGCATGTCAGAGAAAGTGCGTAAGGCATTGGTAAAAAATGGTGTCGAAGTGAAAACAGAGACTCGTATTAAACGTGCGAAGCGGGTAAATTGGTGACTGATAGCGGTGAAGTTATTAACGCTAATCTGCAGCTATGGGCGGCTGGAATCAAGTGCGCACCATGGCTGGCAACGCTTGATGGTCTAGAAACCAACGCGCTAAATCAATTAAAAGTAGACGCTAACTTAGTCACCACTCTTGATGATGCCATTTTCGTGATTGGTGATAGTGCGGAATGTCCTCAGCCCGACGGCAGTTTTGTCCCGCCTCGCGCACAGGCAGCGAATCAAGCTGCAGGACATTTAGCGAATCAGATCAAACGATTGCTGAAAGGTAAATCCATTAAGCCGTTTATTTTCAAAGACGGTGGAATGGTTATCGCGGTGGGCCACAACTATGCGGTGGGTACTTTGATGAACAATAAACTGATTTTACGTGGGCGATTAGTTCGCAATCTCTACGATACCATTTTCAGACTTCATCAGCGTATCTTATTTGGTTGGGGTCGAGTCACGGCATTGGTGGTTCTGAAGCGTCTAAAAAGTGCTTTGAATCCTTTTA
>ASHK01000650.1 GCA_000695745.1 Vibrio madracius
CAAGGTATCCCACTCGGCATGAGAGACTCGTCTAAACACATCAAACGGTACGATGGAACCGAGTCGTTTTAGTGCGGTTTCGTCGTTATTTGCAATAGCAATGGCTTTCTTTTTGGCAATAGAGCGAGGTAGTGTTTTACGCAAGAAGAAACCGAAGAATTGCAGATAAGCCAGACCCATCATCATGCCCATAACGGGTGGGAAATGGAGCACGGCATGGAAAGCGACGGCCGTTGCGATGGTGAGGATAAAGAGGCCAACTATGCGAAATGCTCCGCGTTTCAGTTCCACGTGGGCGTGCACCGCATCCGGTTGTGTCTTGGGTACGAACAGCGACATGATTACCGCAGGCACGATGTAGTTAATCACAGACGGGACGAACAGCGGCATAAATCGGAGAAGGACACATGCCCTGCTTGCCATACCATCAAGGTAGTAATGTCACCGAATGGACTGAATGCACCGCCAGCATTAGCGGCGACCACGATGTTAATACAAGCAATATTTACAAATCGTAGATTGCTTCCCCCCACCTTAAGCACGACAGCACACATTAATAATGCGGTGGTGAGGTTATCGGCAATAGGGGAGATGAAGAAAGAGAGGATGCCTGTTAGCCAAAATAAGGTCCGAAAGTTAAACCCTTTCCCGACCATCCAAGATTGAAGTGCATCAAACAGTCGTCGCTCTTCCATCGCAGAGATGTAAGTCATAGCGACCAATAAGAACAGCAATAGCTCGGCGTATTCGAGCAAGTTATGTTCTAGCGCAGACTGGCCACTTCTATTTGACCAAGGTCTTTGTAGACTAAGCCGATAATGATCCAAATTAAACCTGCGGCAAGCAGAACTGGTTTGGATTTCCGTAATTGTAGGTATTCCTCCATCATGACAAGGGTGTAAGCAATGCCAAAAATAACTAATGCGGCATAACCTACGGTGGTTTGAGTGAAGTTAAAGGTGTCTGCAGACACCGTTTCCGACGCGAAAGTAGACGTGGCGATAAAAGGGAGTAAAAAAAGGGTCTGCCATCGACTTTTTTTCATCATGTTTTGATCCTTCAAAAGCTAAATAAAATCAGGCGCTAACAATTGCGATACGATATTTTAAAGGTTATTCAACATTTTCGTTGTGAGCTAACTCCAATCTGATGAAGACCTTGTGGTTAAAAAAGAGACTTTTGACAATGTTTTGATACCTCCTAGGCTTAGAAGATAAGACCAATCCAGTTTGATGCAGGAGTGCGAATTCATGAAGACAGTCATGACAAGCCTATTGATGGTACTGATGTCCTTTATGGCCAGTCCCGTATCGGCGGATTCCCAACCTTATGTTTGTGACAGTGCCAGCAAAGCAAACTTGCCGTTTCCAGTCTTAGAAACAGAATGTCCGATAGGTGAAGGGCTTTGGGGTAATAGTGAGCCTACAGCAAACGACAAATCATTTTGGATACAGTGTGGATTTGTGCAATCGGGAAGCCTTCGAGATGTACCGAATCAGTTACAACAAAACGTGAGTAAATCGATTTGGTTAAAGCCTGAGCTAAATGGTGACCGCTGTTTAATTGGTCCCTATGATACCTTTCAGTCTGCGAGTAATGATTTGGCAGAGGTGAAAGCATTGCCTCAGTACGAGGATGCATTCATTCGAACCACACATGTCTTTCTTACGACCAGTGAAACGCAATTAGTAGCAAGTGCGGATAAACAAGTGAGTGAAGGTTACCGTGCAGTAGCCACAGCGACTCCCTTTATGGTTGCTGGACAGCATGGGTTTGATGAATGTCTTTGCTACTTTTAATAGCAACCAAAGCTTATTAGTACGCTTTAATACCAAATGGCTTGAGCTTATTTGGCAGTACTTCGTCTAATTGTGTTATATCCTCAGGAAAGACTTCGATAAGACTCAGATCATGCTCCTGATAGAGCGTACGAGTGTGTTCAATGGTCTTAACGTCTGCCGCTCCGTTATCTGAGCCCCAATATTGCAGGTACACATTTCCTTGTGGCAGGTAAAAATCACTCACAACATCTTTTTCTATGGGCAATTGTCTTTGATAAGCATGAACAACCCCCGCCATATACAACCAGTTATCAATGATTAACTCACCTTTAGATTGAACGTAATGACCGTCGAGAGTGCGGTGCTTAGCAGCAAATTTTTGCCGAAAGCTGGAAAAAGATTTCTCTGTGGAGTGCGCTTCGGCGTCTTGCCCCTGAAATTCTATCACCGATTGTTTTAATCGAGCATGACGCAAAACGGAAGGGTGCCACACCACAAACTGATTGTTGTTTTGTTTATCTTGACGAAGACGAGCTCCGGCGCGAAGACCAATGGACGTGGCTTTCCATTGGTTTTCGTCACGCTTTATCCAACCTAGCTCACTCAGCAGTAGGTTGATCTTTTTAGCTGGAAGCGAAAAGTGGTCGCCAAGCTGGGTTGCGGTCAGAGTTGAGTCACTAAGAAGTGTCTCGTCAATAACAAGGTTTGATGGCCACACGATAAAGCGTCCATATTTA
>ASHK01000651.1 GCA_000695745.1 Vibrio madracius
GGTTACCTTCTGAGTTTTCAAAGTCGATTGGGTTAACTTTGTGAGGCATTGTTGAAGAACCGATTTCACCAGCCACCGTTTTTTGTTTGAAGTGGCCAAGAGCAATATAGCCCCAAACATCACGGTCGAAGTCAATCAGGATAGTATTGAAACGAGCGATAGCGTCGAACAACTCTGCAATGTAGTCGTGTGGTTCAATTTGAGTTGTGTAAGGGTTCCAAGTCACGCCTAGAGATTCAGTAATGAACTCTTCACTGAATTTATGCCAATCTAATTCAGGGTAAGCAGAAAGGTGTGCGTTGTAGTTACCTACCGCGCCATTGATTTTACCTAGGATTTCAACGGCTGCGATTTGCTTGTATTGACGCTCCATACGGTACGCAACGTTAGCCATCTCTTTACCCATAGTAGTAGGAGAAGCTGGTTGGCCGTGCGTACGCGAAAGCAAAGGAATGTCACGGTACTCTTCAGCTAGTTTGCTGATTGCATCGATAATGTTGCGGATCTCAGGAAGAACCACCGTATCACGAGCTTCTTTCAGCATCAGTGCGTGCGACGTGTTGTTGATGTCTTCAGAAGTACATGCGAAGTGAATGAATTCGTTTACTGCATGCAACTCAGGAACGTCAGCAACTTTCTCTTTTAGGAAATACTCAACCGCTTTCACATCGTGGTTGGTGGTGCGCTCGATCTCTTTGATTCGAGCTGCGTCTTCTTCGCTAAAGTTAGCGGCTAGTTCGTCAAGAAACTGGTTAGCTTCAGCACTGAACGCAGGAACTTCTTTGATTGCATCCGTTGCTGCAAGTTTTTGCAACCAACGAATTTCAACGATAGAGCGGTACTTTAGTAGGCCAAACTCACTAAAGATGCTGCGAAGTGCAGTTGTCTTACTACCGTAACGGCCGTCTACTGGTGAAACAGCAGTCAATGCTGACAGTTCCATGATGTTCTCCTGAATTGGGTTTCTAAATTTCGTGAGCTTTATACCAATAACTGCGGCATTTGTCACGAATATTGCGCAAACGTTTGCGCTAAATTTATTTTGGTAGAAAAAAACAACTCGCGACAAGGTCGCGAGTCGATGATTACATTCTAGCGAGTAGAATCTGCGCCTGTTCGACCATTTTCTTTCGTCCAAAGACGAGGTGACGTCGTTTACCGCCGACTTGTCGCCAAAGCACCGCGCTGCGAATACCTGACAACAGAAGCGCACGAACTTTTTGTTGTGTCGCGGTTTGTTGCAGTACTGCTGGAGTACCAGTGACTTGGATTCTAGGACCAATCGGACTGATGACATCCAAATAGACGCTAGCAAGATTACTGATCATTTGCTCGTCAAGCAGTTCGTAATGCTCCAGTTGGCGGCTGACCATTTGTAATCGATCACCAAGTTGGGACATCGCATCATTACGTCCATTTAACTTACGCTCTAAAGCCATTAAGCTAATGATGTAGCGAGTAATCTCACTTCCACTCGGTGTGCTATCAATACCTTTAACCAAACACTCGAGTCCCACTTTTAAATCGGACTCAGTACCGAAGACGTCCAATGTACTGGACGGGTTCATATTGGTGATGGCTTTGATAGAAGTTTCGAACGCGTCTGAATCACAGTAACCGTCTTTAGCAACACGCTGAACAAGGGCAACGGCTTGGCAAATTCCTGCAAATGCTATTGTACGGTCATAAAGTGTATTAGCCACGTAGCTCTCCTAAGATAATAAACGAAAAATTTAAATACGTTCTTCGATGATACCGCCGCCTAAGCAAACATTGTCGCTATAGAAGACTGCAGACTGTCCTGGCGTGACAGCGACTTGTGGCTCATCAAAGATAACCTTAATGTTGTCATCGTCAATTGGAATAATCGTACAAGGGATATCCTGTTGACGGTAGCGTGTTTTCACTGTGCATTGCATTGGTTCTTTGATCGCTTCGCGACTTACCCAATGAAGTTGAGATGCACGTAATCCGTTTGATTTTAGTAATGGATGATCCGCACCTTGAACGGCAATCAATACGTTACGCTCAAGATCTTTTTCAGCGACATACCATGGGTCTTCGTTACCGCCGCCACCTTTCTGGCCACCGATATGTAACCCTTTACGTTGACCTAACGTGTGGTACATCAGACCTTGGTGTTCACCAATGACTTTACCTTCCGGCGTTTCGATTTTACCCGGTTGTGCTGGCAAATAGCGAGACAAGAAGTCTGTAAATTTGCGCTCACCAATAAAACAAATACCGGTAGAGTCCTTTTTCTTCGCGGTGATTAAGCCTTGTTCTTCAGCAATGCGACGTACTTCAGGTTTCTCTAGCTCACCTACTGGGAACAAACTACGCGCCACTTGATCGTGGCTTAGTGTGTAAAGGAAGTAGCTTTGGTCTTTGTTACTGTCCAATCCACGAAGCATTTGCGGCTTGTCACCATTCTCCGGGAAAGTACGACTTACATAGTGACCCATTGCAATATAGTCAGCATCGAGAACTTCGTCTGCAAACTCTAAAAATGCTTTGAACTTAATTTCTTTGTTACAAAGGATGTCTGGGTTTGGTGTGCGACCCGCTTTGTATTCTGCTAAGAAATATTCAAATACATTATCCCAATATTCAGCAGCAAAGTTGATCGTATGTAGGTGGATACCTAACTTATCACAGACCGCTTGTGCGTCGGCCAGATCTTCCGCTGCAGTACAATATTCCTCATTGTCATCTTCTTCCCAGTTCTTCATGAACAGGCCTTCTACTTGGTAGCCTTGCTGTTTCAGAAGGTAGGCAGAAACAGAGGAGTCTACACCGCCGGACATACCGACAATCACTTTCTTTTGGCTGTTATCAGACATGTTAAAATACCACCTATATCAATTGGACGCAGATTCTAGCAGAAACCGAGGCGCAATACAGATCCGCGAACTAAATCACACTTTCTAAGAGCATGAATGTGTGTATCATTGGAGTAAAAAACAAGGGCTGAGAGAAAAATATCACTGCGTAAACGATTGCTAAGGTTGCTATGTTGCCGAGGTAAACTATACAGAGTTAGAATTGTCGCCTTACGTTTCCTGATACGAAGATATCCTTATGAAATTTCCCGGCCAAAGAAAATCGAAGCATTACTTTCCGGTTCACGCTCGTGATCCATTAGTCAGCCAATCTCAGACTAGTAAGAAAATGTCGAGAACCCATATTATCGGTATTGATCAAACTCTAGTTGA
>ASHK01000652.1 GCA_000695745.1 Vibrio madracius
CTCCAGTAATTTTGAATTATCTCGGTACACAAGGTGCGAGTAGCGGTTTAATGAGCTCGCTGAGCAGCTTATGGCAATAGCCTAGCCATTAGTGTTTGTAGTTGCATAGATACAAAAAAGCCGAGCATAAATGCTCGGCTTTTCAGTTCTTACGAACCCACTGATTACTCAGCAGCAGCTTCTTCAGATGCTTCTGGGCGATCTACAAGCTCAATGTAAGCCATTGGAGCTTTGTCACCAGCACGGAAGCCAGCTTTTAGGATACGAGTATAACCGCCCTGACGAGCAGCAAAACGTGGACCTAGTTCGTTGAATAGTTTCGCAACTACTTCGTTATCACGAGTACGTGCAAATGCTAGACGACGGTTAGCAACACTGTCAGTCTTAGCTAGTGTAATCAAAGGCTCAACTACGCGACGTAGCTCTTTTGCTTTTGGCAATGTAGTCTTGATTACTTCATGACGTACAAGAGAGCTAGCCATATTGCTGAACATCGCTTTGCGATGGCTGCTGTTGCGGTTGAGTTGACGACCACTCTTACGATGGCGCATGACCTAATCCTTCTAACTAGTATCGATTAATCTTCAGCGATAGACGCTGGTGGCCAATTTTCTAGGCGCATGCCAAGAGAAAGACCACGTGATGCAAGTACGTCTTTAATCTCAGTAAGAGTATTTTTACCAAGGTTTGGCGTTTTAAGTAGCTCAACCTCGGTACGCTGTACAAGATCACCGATGTAGTGAATCGCTTCTGCTTTTAGACAGTTAGCAGAGCGAACTGTTAGTTCAAGATCGTCTACAGGACGCAGTAGAATCGGATCGAACTCCGGCTTCTCTTCTTTCTCCTCAGGAACACGTACATCACGAAGATCTACGAACGCATCCAATTGCTCAGCTAGGATAGTAGCTGCGCGACGGATAGCTTCCTCAGGTTCAAGAGTACCGTTCGTTTCCATATCGATAACAAGCTTATCTAAGTCAGTACGTTGCTCAACACGTGCCGCTTCTACAGCGTAGGCAATTTTGTCTACTGGGCTGTAAGTTGCGTCAACAAGCAAACGACCGATTGGACGCTCATCTTCTTCAGTATGGATACGAGCTGAAGCTGGAACGTAACCGCGACCACGCTCTACTTTGATTCGCATAGAAATCTCAGCGTTGTCATCCGTTAGGTGACAAATAACGTGTTCTGGGTTAGCGATCTCTACATCACCATCATGGGTGATGTCACCTGCAACAACAGGGCCTGAGCCTGATTTGTTCAGTGTAATAAACACTTCATCTTTGCCTTCAGCAACGCGAACAGCTAGGCCTTTCAAGTTTAGAAGTATCTCAAGGATATCCTCTTGAACGCCTTCTTTTGTGCTGTACTCGTGCAGAACGCCTTCGATTTCAACTTCAGTCACTGCACAACCTGGCATAGACGAAAGTAAAATACGGCGAAGTGCATTACCTAGAGTGTGACCAAAGCCACGCTCTAATGGCTCAAGAGTTACTTTTGCGTGTGTCGTGCTGATCTGTTCGATGTCAACAAGACGTGGCTTAAGAAATTCTGTTACAGAACCTGCATTGTGTCCTCTCTTTAGTTTAAACCTTACTTAGAGTAAAGCTCGACGATCAAGTGTTCGTTAATGTCAGCAGATAGATCAGAACGCTCAGGCATACGCTTGAATGTACCTTCCATCTTACCAGCATCTACTTCAATCCAAGTTGGTTTTTCACGTTGTTCAGCAACTTCTAGAGCTGCTTTAATACGAGCTTGCTGTTTAGCTTTCTCGCGGATAGAAACAACGTCGTTAGCCGCAACTTTGAAAGAAGGAACGTTTACAACTTTACCGTTAACTAGGATAGCTTTGTGGCTAACTAGCTGACGTGCTTCTGCGCGAGTTGCGCCAAAGCCCATGCGGTAAACTACGTTATCTAGACGACCTTCAAGAAGCTGAAGTAGGTTTTCACCAGTGTTGCCTTTAAGGCGAGCTGC
>ASHK01000653.1 GCA_000695745.1 Vibrio madracius
AGGCTGGGTGGAGTGATGATTATAGAGCGCAAGTATTCTTTGGCTTATAAAATGAGCAAAGTATGCTCGCGCCCTGACAAACATCCTTGTGTGAGAGAAATTAAACACTCTAGGTCTCGATAAGATGTCTGTATAGCTTAACCAACGTAATAAACGGTTGAACACCTTTAGGCAGAAAGCGATTTATTCCTACAGGTGGCGACTATATTGGCGCTAGGAACTAGTATATTTCCACGATATTTGACAAGAAAAACGGAATAGTGACAAGTTAGTGATTAGATTGCTAACTCTATATTCTGCATTTTGTTCGTTTTATTTATGAACCCTGTCGCATATATGCGGAGATAATTATTATGTCATTCTATACCAGTAAATAGCTGCGTAGTATTCCCATTAATTCATAATTTTGGCAGAGAAAACATGAGTGGGATTATTATCGGAATTGGATTGGCATTTGCTTACCAAAGTACACAATACCCACTGTTATTCGTACTTGGAGCTTGGTGTGCTCTAATATACGCAAATAATTCCTGTGTCTCGATTTGGCGACGATGTAGATTATGGTTTACTGCAGGTTTTGGTTTTTATAGTACCTCTTTATGGTGGGTAAAAGACTACCTTGGCAATGAGTACGGAGAGGCGATTTGGATACAATATACGTTGTGGCCTTTCTTGCTTGCAATATTAGCCGCGAGCTTTCTCATACCGCCTTTATTTACCCACCAGTTGTCATCTAAGCTGGCGTTTTTTACCCTACCTTTTCCTTCTCGCACTGCTTGATATGGCAAGAGAACAGAGTGATTTTTCTTTTGCATGGGTCAACCCTGGACTGCTTCTACTAGATGCTGGGTTTACTGGTTGGCTTAGCACCATTGGCAGTTTTGGCGGCGCTTTTATGGTTTACGGTATCGCAAGTTATATTGCTTTTTCCATAGTCCGATTATTCCAAGCCCGTTTCACTATGGTTCTCCTCCTGCCGATAATTGCATTGGTTTTGTGGGGTGGCAACTTGTTGCTTACGATGCCGGTAAGAACATCTGAGACGATGTCAGTGCGTCTTATTCATGGCGACTTTTCCGATGAAGACAAGCGCTCGAAAGGGCGAGTCATTGCACGAGTGGAGCAGTTTACGGCCTTATCGATGGATACTGGAACACCATCATTAGTGATTTGGCCAGAGTCGACGTTGTCGGTAGCTTACCAAGATGTGAATAAGTGGATAACCCCATCTTTTGAAGTACTCTCAAATGCGGGCAAGACAGTACTCTACGGTGGCCTCTATCGAAATGGTCAGCATCTTCACAATGTCATTTTCCAAAGTCGCGATGCAAACCCCGTTTATTATAAGCAGCACCCGGTACCTTTTGGCGAGGCTCGTCCAACCTGGTTTCGCCAGCTCTTTCAATCCTTCCCGTTCTCCCCAGGTCAAGACGTAAGGTCAGGGCTTCATTCTTCGGCTTTTTTCCCTATCAGAGATAGTGCGGTTGCGCTTGCGATTTGTTATGACGCCTTTCAGTCCGTATGTGTTTTTTCGTTCCTTGCGCGATACACCAAGCGGTGTTTTGGTGCTGCTTGGTGATGTGTCTTGGACACATAGTCTATGGGTAAAACGATTTTTACTTAGGCTTGCTCAAGTACGCGCAGCCGAAGTGGGTAAACCTCTCCTTTATTCCACGAACCAGGGGTTTACGGCATTCATTGATTCTCAAGGACGAGTGGTCGCGAATAAGACGCCTAAGGCGCACACCGCAGCACTCGATGTTGATGTTCCTATTTCGCTATCTCAGACGAGATACACCACTTGGGGTAGTGATTGGCTAGGGTGGCTTTTCTTTGGCGTCATCATGATGACGCTATTGGTCCCTCGCCAGCGTTTTGCGCAAACGCGCTCTATTTTTAAATCAGAATGAAGGAAAACAATTATGAACCCTCGTTGGTTAGGTGCTGGGACCGGACTCGGTGTAGCCTCATCGTGGGAGTGGGGYTTTTCAAGACTCTACTCCGCTATCGCAACAAAGAATTGGCAAACCGGATAATACAGCCTCTTCTCATGTGTCACAGTCACCATTTGATCGGCTGGATACGCCAAATAACGACAATTCTCAGGTTCAAACTCAGCGTTATGACTCTGAGAACGAGCGCCGACAAGCGTTGGCCATCGCAGAGCTAAATACCTTTAATGAGGACATTACACAAAGCCTTGCTGAGCTCGACAGAGAAACTCAGGAGGCTTTTTCACAAGGTGAGCCACCTTCACTGATGTTGGCCAGAGCCAGCCAAATTTTGACCGACTTGGAAAAAGAAGGTGTCCTATTGGCGTACGACCCAACGTTGCAAATCCCAGAAAAACGCAGTGACGCACAAGTGGCATTAGAGCAAAAGGTGGAGCGTATCGAGACCAACTTAATTGACATTGAGCAGCGGTTTGACCGCCTAAGTCAATAAGGAGGATGCCATGAAAGGATTATTGTTAGGAATGGCTTTAACTGGGCTTGTCACACCGGCAATGGTGTTAGCCGATGCCGTTGGTGAGCTCACTGGCGAGGCCAGCGCGACTCAAGGGCGAGCCAGTTATCAGATGCACTTTCCTGTCCCAGAAGGCGTGAATGATATGACGCCACATTTGGGGCTTCGCTATACCCAAGGCTCTGGAAATGGACCGCTTGGACTCGGTGTACAGCTCACTGGCCTGACGAGCATCACCCGCTGTGCACAAACCCAAAAAGAACGATGGG
>ASHK01000654.1 GCA_000695745.1 Vibrio madracius
TACTTTTGGTGGTATGCCAAAAATTGCCAGTGTCTTCTTAATGGCACTGTTGGTGGGATACCTTTCGATTTACTCGGCGCTGTTCGCTTGGTCTTTAAATCGATTCTTCCCATCTGATAATAAGACCCGTTATTTTCTTGCAGCTCCAGCACTTTGGCTGGTATTCGACTGGGCTCGCGGCTGGGTCATGACTGGCTTCCCATGGCTATGGCTAGGCTATAGTCAAATTGACTCGCCATTAGCCAGCTTCGCTCCGATAGGTGGTGTCGAGTTGATTACGTTACTGCTTATGGTTATGGCCGCGAGTTTAGCCTACGTAACCATAATGAAGCAGTGGCAACTCGCCATTATTCCCTTAGTGATATTCGCCACAGGCTTTGGCTTACGCAATTATGATTGGGTCACCCCTGCACCGAACCGCACAAAATCGGTCGCCTTGATCCAAGGTAATATTGACCAAGCGATGAAGTGGATGCCTAATCATCGTTGGCCAACCATTATGAAATACACTGACCTCAGTCGCGAGAACTGGGACGCGGACATTATTATATGGCCAGAAGCCGCCGTTCCAGCTATGGAATTTGAACTTCCCTCATTCCTGCGCAACTTAGACTCTGCGGCTAAAATGAATCATTCCGCTATTATTACCGGGATCATCAACAAAACCGAAGCTGGTGAATACTACAACAGTATCTTGGTGGTTGGTCAGACTCCTTATGGTGACTACGAAATGGATCTTGACGAACGTTACCACAAGCACCATTTGCTTCCTTTCGGTGAATTTGTGCCGTTTGGAGATTTGTTGAGACCGCTTGCGCCATTCTTTAATCTGCCAATGTCTTCGTTCAGCCGAGGCGCATACGTACAACCAAACATTATCGCCAATGGCATGCATTTAGCTCCCGCTTTATGCTACGAAATCATTTTTGGTGAACAAGTGAGACAAAACGTAACAGACGATACCGACTTTCTGTTGACCTTGTCGAACGACGCGTGGTTTGGCCGCTCGATTGGCCCATTGCAACATATGGAAATTGCTCGAATGCGTGCTTTAGAGTTGGGTTTACCGCTGATTCGTTCAACCAATAATGGTGTCACTGCCGTGACCGATCACAAAGGTCAGATCATCGCTCAGATTCCACAATTTGAAACCGCCGTATTGAGAGCGGATGTCACTCCGACCGATGGAACCACCTGGTATCGTGAAGTCGGTACTTGGCCTTTATATATGTGGGTTTTAGCTTGTCTAGGATTTGGCCTACTAAGACGTCGTCAATAGCTACATTATCACACCGGCCATTGGGGCTTATTTGCCAATGGCCATCACTCGTTTTTCTATCTAAAATACAAGTTGAAAAAACGGTCTCATAAACTTTCTTCCATAATATATAACTATTTGGTTCTTTTCCCTTGCCAAACAAAATCATATTCTTATCTGGTAATCAATAACCACCACGGTTGAATGAAGGAACATTATAATGAGCAAGATTTACGAAGATAATTCACTGACAATTGGTAACACCCCTCTAGTTCGCCTAAACAAAGTAAGCAACGGGAACGTGCTTGCTAAAGTTGAAGCGCGCAACCCAAGCTTCAGCGTTAAGTGCCGTATCGGTGCTAATATGATTTGGGAAGCCGAGAAAGACGGTCGTCTAAAATCAGGCGTTGAGCTCGTTGAGCCAACCAGTGGTAACACGGGTATTGCTCTTGCGTTCGTTGCTGCTGCGCGTGGTTACAAACTCACTCTTACTATGCCTGAGTCAATGAGTCTTGAGCGTCGTAAACTTCTTAAAGCTCTGGGCGCGAACCTTGAACTGACTGAAGCAGCGAAGGGGATGAAAGGAGCAATTGCAAAAGCAGAAGAGATTGTCGCTTCTAACCCTGAAAAGTACCTATTGCTTCAACAATTCAACAACCCAGCTAACCCTGCTATTCACGAGAAAACAACAGGTCCAGAAATCTGGGAAGCAACGGATGGCGAGATCGATGTCTTCGTAGCTGGTGTAGGTACTGGTGGTACTATTACAGGTACAAGCCGCTATATCAAAGGTGAAAAAGGGAAAGCAATTGTTTCAGTTGCCGTTGAACCCGCAGAGTCACCTGTCATTTCTCAAGTACTCGCCGGTGAAGCTATCCAGCCTGCCCCACATAAAATCCAAGGTATTGGTGCAGGATTTATCCCAGAAAACTTAGATCTCGATCTCGTTGACCGCGTTGAGCTTGTGACTTCTGAAGAAGCGATAGAGATGGCACGTCGTCTTATGGAAGAAGAAGGTATCCTTGCCGGCATTTCATCAGGCGCCGCTGTTGTAGCTGCCAACAAACTCGCTGAACTACCTGAATTTAAAGGAAAAACCATTGTAACCATACTACCTAGTTCCGGAGAGCGTTACCTTAGCTCTGCGTTGTTTGCCGGTATATTTACTGACAAAGAGATTGAACAGTAATATGTTGCGAAATCAATTTTTGCACGAAAAAAGCCCCTTTAAGGGCTTTTTTGTTGAAACTCTGTCAGCCTTTGGTAATATCAGGTCAGTTTTATTTTAAGCCGAAAAATAAATAGGCTAATTACAGAATTTCGTAAGACAGGTATACAGCGAAGACTGCAATCTTGTCCTACAATTCTAGACCGACACAATTCTTAACAGTTATGACTTTCGCACTATAGCGAGGCGTAACATTTAACGATAAGTTTGGTTTAGAAACTAAACATAAAATAAATCAATTGGGGTATAAAAAATGTACGAGAAGCAAGTAGAAATCACAGCAGAAAACGGCCTTCACACTCGTCCGGCTGCTCAGTTCGTTAAAGAAGCAAAAGCATTTGACGCTGACATCACTGTGGCTACTAACGGCAAAAGCGCTAGCGCGAAAAGCTATTCAAACTACAAACTCTAGGTCTAGTTAAAGGCACTACTAATCACAATCTCTGCTGAAGGCCCACAAGCTCAACAAGCAGTTGACCACCTAGTAGCTCTAATCCCTGAGCTTCACTAAGAACCAGTTCTCCTTAAAGCCAT
>ASHK01000655.1 GCA_000695745.1 Vibrio madracius
TGTGCAAATGTCACCGGTTGAGCACGTTGTAAGTGTGTATAGCCTGGCAACACAGTGTCTTGATGAACTCTCGCCACTTCAACCATTTGCGATTGTAATCTGTCTAAACCGAGTAATAGCTGTTGACCTTGCTGACGACACCACAATTTCAGATCGGTTGCTACTTGGTCATTACGAGAACGTCCGGTATGCAGCTTTTTACCGAGGTCGCCAACTTTGCTAATAAGCTGTTGTTCAACCCAACTATGAATATCCTCCGCGTCAGAGCGTAAGATTTGCTTAGGGTTTTCCATCACCTCTAGCTTTAGCTCGTTTAGCGCTAACTCTAACTTCTGCTGTTCTTCTTCGGTCAGTACATTCACCGATACCAGCGCTTTTGACCAAGCAATTGAGCCAACAATGTCTTGCTCAGCAAGTCGGTAATCAAAGCGTAATGAATCATTAAAATCTTTGAATCTCGTATCTGCTGCTTGGGTAAATCTTCCGCCCCATAATGCCATCGTGTCTCTCCTAACTGCTCAATCTTCACTGCTTTGTTCGGCTTGAATCTGATGCAACTCAGTTTCTTTATTGTTAGGGTTCAACTTACGGCAAATTGAATTAAAAATAAAGTAAAAATTCACTTATTTCACATAAATATTCAAATAAGTGTATTCACGACTGATATTGCGGCAAATAGCAAGAAACCCATTTGATAGCAAATGGGTTTCTTTATTTCAAACAGTATAGCGAAGCTTGAGAGCTTGCGCAGTGCGCGAGGTGATTACTTATTCTTTGCTTCGTTTAATGCACGGATACGGCTTGAAAGTGAGTACAGGCGGATAAAGCCTTCCGCATGACTTTGGTCATAGACTTCATCTGCGCCAAATGTCGCGAACTCTTCAGAGTAAAGACTATTCACACTGCGCTTTTGCGTCACAACCGCTTGTCCTTTATACAGCTTGATAACAACCTCACCATTGACGTCTTTCGCTAGCTCCTCTGACGCAGCTAAAATTGACTTACAAAGTGGCGTAAACCAACGACCATCATAAACAAGGTGAGACGCTTTGATGCCCAGCTCTTCACGGAACTCAAAAGACGTTTTATCTAGTACCAATTGCTCAACAGCACGCAAGGCTTCCATCATGATAGTGCCCCCTGGAGTTTCGTAGCAGCCACGAGACTTCATGCCAACCAAGCGGTTTTCAACGATGTCGATACGGCCTACACCATGCTTCGCGCCCTTTTCATTCAAATAAACCAGCGCGTTGTATGGTGTCATTTGCTCCCCGTCAACGCCAACTACTTCACCTTGCTTCACTTCTAGCGTGACATATTCCGCTTCGTTAGGCGCTTGCTCAGGG
>ASHK01000656.1 GCA_000695745.1 Vibrio madracius
CGCCGGTGTACTGTAGAAATGCGATATCATCGCCCGTCATAAACGGCTTCACATATTGTAAACGGCGGCCTTTATGCAGCGCTTTTCGGAATGAAATCGCCCCAGGCAGATCATACTTAGGCACCATACCTTTGACGTATTTCACGACAAAGTCGACCACCGTACCCTTCGCTCTTGGTAACATTTGACCAAGGCTGGTGAGTACCACGTGTTTGATTGGCGTGTTCTCAACCACTTGCTCGAGCGTGCTAGCAAAGTTGGAGACGATAATAATAGCTTTCGCATCCGCATCGTTTAACTGGTGCTCTAACTCACGCGGTGTATACAGAGGGTTAACATTGACCGCAATCAAGCCAGCACGTAAAACGCCAAATAGAGCAACCGGATATTGCAGCAAGTTAGGCATCATGATCGCGACACGAATCACCCTTTTTCAGCTTTAACTCGTTTTGTAGGTAAGCTGCAAAAGCTCGACTGCGTTCTTCCAGTTTACGAAATGTCATCACCGAACCCATGTTAACAAAGGCTGGCTGATCAGCGAATTTGTGCACTGATTGTTCGAACATTTCAACTAAAGAAGGAATACTGGTCCGGATTAATCTGTTCCGGCACATCACTTGGGTATCGCGAAAGCCAAGGTTTATCCACAATTATACTCCTTGCGTGTAAGGTCACTCTTTCGTATTCATAGACTGGCAGTGAAATCCGTGTAGAGTTTAAAAACTTGTTAACACTTCAACTCTCTATGAATGTTTATTATTCCTGCTATTACAACACAGCAGACCAGTTTGCGCACGAAAGACTCAAACACTTGTTTAATTTTTGTTAACTAGTCCAAGTATTAGCTCAAATACCTTTTGGGGCGATTCTAAATGGCAATGATGATCACCTTCGACCATTTCTATCTGCGCATCGACAAGAAACGATAAGATTTGAGGGTTCTGTAAATAGTGATAACCACGCTGCCCCAAAATCACTAAATGAGGAACAGTAATCGCTGACATTATGGCTTGTACTTGTTCTTGCGTCATTCGATAGACCGACTCGCACTTGAGCTTGCTGTCATGACGCCAAAACCACTGACCATCAATCAATTGTAAGTCACGCTCAACAATTGGAAGGATCGTTTCTTCCCTCAACTTTGTTGCTCGCATCCTCATTTTTATCGCGTCTTGTTTGGAAGGAATGGCACGCGGAGATTTTTCTCGCCAATGCTCACGACTTTCAATGCCGTTTCTTAGTCGCTCTGCGCTCTGTTCTGGGGATTCAGATAGAGGGACATGCGCTTCGATTTGAACTAATCCTGCGACTTTTTCAGGAAAGGCAGCACTATAGCAACTCGCGATTAATGCACCAAGCGAATGTCCCACTAAGTAGACATCAACTGCTTTAAGTTTAACCAAAATGCGGTGCAGATCGTCGATATAGTCATGAAAGTTGTAAAAGTGGTGGGCAGATTTGTGTGTCGAGTGCCCATGCCCGGGCAAATCAATAGCAATCACTCGCCAAGGTAAATCGTGTTCTTCCACTTGCTTCATTAAAGCGCGAAAACTGGCAGCGTTATCCATCCAGCCATGAATAAAAACGACCGTCTTAACGGCCGTTGTTGTCTGTTGCACTTCAAGATAGGCCACCATTCGATCGTCTATCTTAATTTGCTTTTCAGCAATATTAGTTCGCAATACTACCTAACCTCTTTGATGACTCGGCCTGAACTCGTCCCGCCGTAATAATAGAAGCCATCGCAATAATAACCCCAACATGGTCCAGGCCATAACCACCAAAGTCACGATTAATGATCAATCGTTCTTCCACTCGCCATAAGTAGTTACCATAGGCTTTGATGACTGGAAAGTCTCCCTCATAATCACCGATACGACCACGCTCCATTCCTGCTTTATAACCACCAACAGTGACAAGACGCCCTTGAGCATAGGTAATAGGATCAACAAATCCCTCTACATAAGCGATAAATCGACCATTTGGTTCGAAAGAAATGTCTGGTTTACCATATTTATCAATGGGTAAGTTTACAATTTCAATACGAGTTTTATCTGGCAAATTCTTAACAGTGTCGATCACACCACCCAAGCGTACTTCAGTCTCATCAGAGGCATCCATCACTTGCTGATAACTAGACACTACGTTTTCATTTGATGTTGCTAATGAATCCGGCAGACTCCCACACGCAGACAGCACGACACTTAGGGCCACTAAACTGCTCAATTTTACTAGTGTTTTCATAAATGAGGCACCTTATTGATGTAAATAACTCTTATTATCATATATAAATATCGACGCCGAGCAACTGTTGTAGTTCCTCTCTTTTGGCTTGGTTCATGACACTCATATACTCGTCGAGAGCTTTTTTAGAGCGCCCCTCAGGCAAATCGTAGTGTATTTGTGCTTTAGAAATGTCAGCCTGTGATAAATGCTTCACAGAGTGTGAGACAGCTTGAGCGACTTTGGTAACTTGTGTTGTGGACGTGGAGTTTGAAGACGTCGAGCCTTTCGACACCGCCTTATTTGCTTTGGCTTTTTGTGTCTTTCTCTGGTTGGCAATGGAAGGTAGACCGTGGATTGAGACCATCAGTAATTTGCGCTAGCCCGTTATTAGCGAGCTAGCTCAGCTCTCTTATTCTCTACCTGGCAGCTTTTTCCACGCTACCGTATCGCGAAGGTAAACCGGACTCGCTTCTTCTGCAGGCACGGTATTTCCTTGCTCAAGTTCAAACTTAGCTAGGAAGGCAATATCTTGTGCTTCCGGAAATTTCACATCAGAGGCTGTGGTATTGATCGCAAGCTCACTCATTGTGTCCGAATACGCTTCCCAACCGGTTCCTGCTTGGGTCCAAAGCTCCTCATCGGCCAATACATTCTCGACCAACAAGCTTGGTGGAATCACCTGTTCTTGATCAACGTCTTGCCAATCGCCATTCTCAAGCTGTTCAAAACGCCCCCAGTACACTTCGTTCATGCGTGCATCAATGGCACTAGCCACACGAGTCGCACCGTGCATACGATAGGCGCCTTGCGCCATCGCTTTGAGCGTTGAAATACCAATCATAGGTAAGTCAGCACCAAATCCTAGCCCTTGGGCAATACCAATACA
>ASHK01000657.1 GCA_000695745.1 Vibrio madracius
TGCTTTTTGTTGTATCTGCAGGTCGCAGAGTAAAGTACTCCTAAGCCTTATAACTGTAGGCAGGAATTCGTTTTTTATACAAATGTAACCTTAAGGGAAATTTTTTAATACAATACTCAAAGGTAAACAAATCAAACAACCCTTTGATATCAAATTAGTTTGCTCGATTGCACTTACCATTGTTTAWGGGAAAACGTTTGAAATTAACCACGCCAGCTTGACAAGGTGTAAGCTATACTAAAAAGCCAATTAATACAAACAGTTGAATATATGAAACTAGACGATTTAAATCTGTTCCGACTTGTTGTGGAAAATGGGAGTTATACAGCAACTTCTCGTAAAACAATGATCCCTGTTGCAACAATTACTCGACGTATACAGGCTCTAGAGGATTCTTTGAATCTTCGTTTACTGAATCGTCACGCACGAAAACTGTCTTTAACTGAGGCGGGTGAACGCTTCTATAACGAGTGCTCCCCCCTTCTTCAGCGTCTTACCAGCACTACCGAAGATATTGCCGATGAATGTAAAGGTGCATCAGGCAAATTAAAGATATCGTCTCCTTCTAATTTGACTAAGCGCATGATGATGCCAATGTTCAATGACTTTATGTCCAAATATCCAGACATTAGTTTAGAACTCACTATGAGCAATCATGCCGATCAACTGGATCCTACCGAGTGGGACGTTATTTTCCGCGTTGGTCCTCAGCGCGATTCAAGCTTAATTGCTCGAAAAATCAGTACTGTTAAAGATATTCTTGTCGCGCACCTGACTACCTTTCGTTAAATGGTGAACCTAAACACGCTGAAGAGCTATCTTCTCACCGCCTGTTGAAAGGCGCACCCTTACTTAAATGGCAACTTAAAAATACTAGCGGTGAATCAATAATAAACAACACCAAAGGGCGCTTTGAAGCAAATAGCTTAAATGTGGTTCGACGTGCCTGTTCCGCTGGCTTAGGCATCACCTTAATGCCTGATGTGATGATTAAAGAGTACATCGATAATGGTGAGTTAATACGAATCCTTCCCGAGTGGAGCGCTAACCCTCGCGATATTTACATGCTGTATAACCACAAAGATCATTTGCCAGAAAAAGTGCGCCTATTTATCGATTTCGTCATCGATTACTCACTTCATTGATTGCTTAAACATCTTGCTTTTAACAATCAGACAAAAAAAGACCAGAGCATGCTCTGGTCTTTTTCGCTGTTGGTTATTCGTTATGAAGCTCTAGGTTTGCTAAGTCTGCTTGAATCTCTCGCTGTGTTTTTGCATCATCACTGCGCAATGAATCAAGGAAATCGAGATAGACTTGGTCGATATCACCCGTTACATACTCACCATTAAACACCGACGCTTCAAACAACTTCACATCTGGATTGCCCAGACCGACCGCTTCGATAAGATCTGGAATCGTTTGATAAATAAGAGCATCTGCGCCAATTTGCTTACAAATGGCTTCATTATCACGACCGTGAGCAATAAGCTCATTCGCGCTTGGCATATCAATGCCATAAACATTAGGGAAACGAACTTCTGGAGCGGCTGACACCATAAAGACTTTGTTTGCACCAGAATCACGTGCCATCTCAATGATTTGTTCAGACGTTGTTCCACGGACAATCGAATCATCCACCAACAGACGTTTTTGCCTTTAAATTCTGAACGAATCGCATTGAGCTTACGGCGCACTGACTTCTTACGCTGCTGCTGGCCTGGCATAATAAAGGTACGGCCGACATAGCGGTTCTTCACAAATCCTTGGCGATAAGGTTTGTCGATAGCTTGCGCAATCTGAAGAGCAATGTCACATGACGTTTCTGGAATAGGAATAACGACGTCAATGTCTAAGTCCGCATATTCTTGTTGAATACGTTCTCCAAGCTTTTACCCATTTCAACACGGGCACTGTAGACCGAGATTTTGTCGATAAATGAATCAGGACGTGCGAAATAAACAAACTCGAAAATACATGGATTTAGACTTGGGTTATCTGCGCATTGGCGAGTAAATAACTCACCGTCGAACGTCACATAAATCGCTTCACCAGGAGCCACATCACGGACAAAATCAAA
>ASHK01000658.1 GCA_000695745.1 Vibrio madracius
ATTTCCAACTCATGCCGGTACTCACTTTCGGCCAGTAACACCCCTGCTAAAAACGTCCCTAACGCCATGGATAACCCAAGCTTTTGCATAAACGCAGCAATACCTATCACTAGTAGCAAGGCGGCTACGGTAAATAATTCGCGTACCCCACTCATAACCACATAGCGAAATAGAGGACGAATCAGAAAATGACCGCCCACCAGCAAA
This sequence comes from Vibrio madracius, assembly GCA_000695745.1. Lineage (GTDB taxonomy): Bacteria > Pseudomonadota > Gammaproteobacteria > Enterobacterales > Vibrionaceae > Vibrio > Vibrio madracius. Next base: position 208 of record ASHK01000658.1, read on the forward strand.
CCTAAAACACCCGCTAACATCCAAATGATGTCTGCCCAATTGCCTGCGGTGTTACCCGCAAGTAAGGGCAGTAACGCCAACATCGGAATAACCGCAATATCTTGAAACAGCAGAACCGCAAAGCCGGATTGTCCAGTTTCACCGCCCCCTAGCCCTTGCTCTTCAATAACTCGAGGGCTATCGCCGTCGATGAAAGCGCGAGGCCCATCCCGATCGCTAAACTGGTTTGCCAAGAGAGATTAAACAAAGAAGCAATCGCAGAAAGCACTAAGGTGGTGACGACAACCTGTGCGCCACCTAAGCCAAGGATCGGGATTCGCATCTGCCACAGCTTCTTAGGATTCAGTTCCAAACCAATTAAGAACAGCAGCAGTACGACACCAAATTCGGAAAAATGAAGTATTTCATCCACATCGCTAATAAGCCCTAGCCCCCACGGGCCAATAGCAACACCTGCCAACAGATAGCCGAGAACACTGCCCAATCCAAGGCGCTGAGCAATGGGAACCGCAACCACAGCAGCAGAGAGGAAAATAACACCGCTTTGCAAAAAATCGTTAGTCATCGCCATGTTCCACCTCCGCACTTTGCAGTGTGGACATCATCAAAGATTCATCAAATGGATGCATTAACCATTGGCGATACAATTCCGCATGTTGATATCGCTCCATATCGCCGACGCGCCTCGACCAATAAAGTACCAACGGCTCCATCCATTGCATTTTGCACAAGGCCGCCGTCAGCTCGAATGGCTGTAAAATCTGCTCTAACGGGTATTTGTTGTAGCCCGATTGACTAAAGGCAGACTCTTTACCTCCGGTAGTAATGACACTGCGCCAGTACTTACCTTCCAATGCACAATCGTCACCAAAGGCAAAGCCTTTACCCAGCACACGGTCAATCCACTCCTTTAATAAAGAGGGGCAGGAATACATATAAAGCGGATGCTGAAGCACAATCACATCATGCTCAAGCAAAAGCTGGTGCTCGGCTTTCACATCAATAAAGAAGTCAGGATACAGTGCATAAAGATCTCGTAAGGTGACATTATCAAGAGATTGAATCTTCTTGAGCATGACCTGATTGGCAATCGAGTTTTGCGGCTCTGGATGGCATAAATGACCAGAACCTTAGGGGATGAATTGGTGCTTTCTAGTATGGAAGTCATTCCGAGACGTCTATCCTTAACCTAGCGATAMCCTTAAAGTTAGTAGATAGATATGATTGTTACGTAAATCATTCTATTTTTGTTATCAATTTGTTCCATCATAACCCAAACTCGCCTCAAGGTGCAGGTTAGATTGCGATGAGTAGGATCGGATAATGATCGACATTTATCCACTTTACCCCTAGTATTCGTGGGTCAAAAATTCAATAACAAGCTAGCTGTATTCATATGATCACCTTCTCTGATATTCAATTGCTTCGAGGTGGTAAACCACTCCTCGATCAAGCCTCTGCAACCATTCACCCAGGTGATAAAGTAGGTTTAGTGGGTAAAAATGGTTGTGGTAAATCCACGCTATTTGCCCTACTAAAAGATGAGCTTTCCATCGATGCTGGCTCCTTTAGCCAACCTGCACATTGGGAATTGGCTTGGGTCGCGCAAGAAACCCCAGCGTTAGAGCGCAGTGCTATCGAATATGTCATTGATGGTGATAGAGAATATCGTGCGTTGGAACAAGCTCTGGTTGAAGCCGAGAAGCAAGACAACGGTACACGAGTGGCAGAACTTCACGGTAAGATTGAAGTGATTGGTGGCTACAGCATCCGTGCACGTGCTGCTGAACTGCTTGATGGTCTTGGCTTTAGCCAAGCACAAATGAGTTGGAGCCTAACGCAGTTCTCTGGTGGTTGGCGCATGCGTTTAAACCTTGCCCAAGCCCTGCTATGCCGTTCTGATCTGTTGCTACTCGACGAACCGACCAACCACTTGGATCTCGATGCCGTCATGTGGTTAGAGCGTTGGCTGGCAAAACTATCCGGGCACCTTGGTTTTGATCTCGCACGACCGAGACTTTTTGGATCCGATCGTTGGTCGCATTATCCATATCGAAAACCAGCAGCTAAATGAGTACACAGGTAACTATTCTTCGTTCGAAGATCAGCGTGCGCAAAAGCTGATCTTGCAACAAGCGCAATATCAGAAGCAACAAAAGCAGATGGCTCACATGCAAAGCTATATTGATCGCTTCCGTTACAAAGCGTCTAAAGCTCGTCAGGCACAAAGCCGTATCAAAGCATTAGAACGTATGGAGAAGGTGCTGCCAGCTCAGTTTGATAACCCATTCAGTTTCGAGTTTAGGGAACCAGCCGCGCTTCCTAATCCTATTATTATGATGGATGACGTCTCGGCTGGTTACGACGATAACGTCATATTGGAAAAGATTCGTCTTAACCTCGTTCCCGGTAGCCGTATTGGTTTGCTAGGTCGTAATGGCGCAGGTAAATCCACACTGATTAAACTGCTCTCTGGAGAGCTAAACGCAAAGGGTGGCGATCTCAACTACTCGCAAGGCGTGAAAATCGGTTACTTTGCTCAGCATCAATTAGAGACACTTCACCCAGAAGAAACACCTTTGCAGCACATGATGCAAATTGCGCCGCAACATACTGAGCAGCAGCTTCGTGACTACTTAGGTAGCTTTGGTTTCCAAGGCGAAAAAGCACTGGAGAAAGTCGCGCCTTTTTCTGGCGGTGAAAAGGCACGTCTGGTGCTGGCTCTGATCGTTTGGCAAAAACCAAACTTGCTACTACTCGATGAACCGACCAACCACTTGGATCTTGATATGCGCCAAGCGCTAACGTTGGCTCTGCAAACCTTTGAAGGCGCGATGGTTATCGTCAGTCACGATCGTTACTTGTTGCGCGCGACCACCGATGATCTTTATCTTGTGCACGATCGTCAAGTGGCACCCTTTAATGGTGATTTGGTGGATTACTATAAGTGGCTCACCGACCAGCAGCGAC
>ASHK01000659.1 GCA_000695745.1 Vibrio madracius
ATGTTTGAGATCTAAATACGAAGTAGGCGACCATGATAAAGATAGGTGGCAGCATCGCAGTACCAGCGGTGAGGTTGATCGCGGTGTTCATCATGTCTTGTACTGATTCTGAACCAAAGCCATTGATAACAAGCATGACGAAGACAAAAGCAAATTGCCACCATGCTGCACGTACCGGCACGCCGTGTTCATTTAGCTCTGTGGTTTTTTCGCCGTAAACACCTTTTGGAATTTCTGAAAAGTGGATTTTCACTGGTGCTGCTGTCCACATCATCATTGAGCCGAACATAGCGATAAAGAGAACAATACCTACGAAACGACCAACCAGAGTTTCTGAGATGTTGAAGTACTGTGCCATCCCTCTAAAGATTTCAACCATACCACCTGCGTAGGTCAGGTTCTCACGGGCGACAAATACGTTGACCAGCAATGAACCAACCGCATACATACCGCCAATCACCACACCCGCAGAGATGATGACCTTAATAAAGGATTTATTGGCCGCCTTTGACGTCGTTGAGATACGCCGCTGCGGTTTCTGCACCGCCCGCAGCTTGGAAAATCCAACACATAATCCCTAACGTTGCCCAGTTTACAGTCGGTGTCATGGCTTGCAGTGTAATTGGCTCTGCTGGTGAGTGATCAGCGCTGAGGGCTAAAATTGCGCCTAGAACGTAAATCGCAAATAAGGCAAATACACCGTAGGCGACGATTTCAGCAATTTTACCTAGCCAACTCGCGCCTTTTGTTGAAATATGGGTAGCGGCAGCAAACAGAATGATAGAGATAACAGAAGTGACCAGCGGCGAGAAGGTGTATTCGTAACCCAACATCGCGTAAGACGCATAAGCAATGACATTTGGTAGCAGAGAGACGAACCAAAACAGGTTTACAAACCAGTACAGAAAGGAACCCAAGTAGGCGGATTTGGTGCCCAATGGTTTTTTCAGCCAATCGTACATGCCAGATTCTGAGTTTTTGTTTGCTGATACGAACTCAGCAATAATAAATACGAAAGGAACAAAGTAAACCACTGTTGCTAATAGGAAAACAGGTGCCGAGCTTAAGCCCAACTCAATGTTGTTGTTTACAATGTTGCGAACGTTAAAAACGGCCGCAAATGTCATGGACAATAGGGCAAACTTGCCTATTGTGCCGCGCATAGATTCAGACATAGTGTCCTCCAATGAATCACGTCTATTGTACTGTTATCTTGAGAGCTGTTTTTGGGGCCAGATACTTGTGTCTGGCCCGAATAGTGTTATTTGTTGAGGAAGTAGCCATCTTCGATGGTGACTTTAAGCACGACCTTGCGAACAGGTTCGTTACTGACAAAACGGTGCGCTTCGCTATTGTCAAAAATCACCACCTGTCCTTGATGGACTTCACGTTGTTCGCCTTGCCCAGAAAGAAACTCTCGATCCGTTTCATCGCGGTAAGCTTGCTCCAGTGTTAGGTTGGCTTTGCTGGCAAACTCAATGACCTCATGACCTGATAAGTAATAGTGCACATCAAAGTAACGGCGGTTACCCTCGAAGAGTTCAGTCCGTTTGCTCTCATTGGTTTCAATCATATAAACCAGAGAATCCCCGATAGAGTGCATTACGCCATCTTTGATATTTTCAATATTTTCAATGGCTTCTATGCAGCGGTTCCACTTCCGGCCATCACGATAGACTGACTTAAACTGTTCTAAGCTTTCTAAGATGATCATGGTTTATGCCTCGTTTGTGGTTGTGCGAGTAAAAAATTGGTTGCTAAAGTCATATTTGGCCAAGGTGTTGGCGTTGCAGTCTCCAGCGTGCATTGGCAGCAGTGTTAAACCGTAGCGGAAGGCATCCATGTAGACGCGGTAAGAGTCGAGGACTTCACTTCCCCACGAGTTAGAGCCTAATCCCATGAGCTTGTGGTCAAGGTTCAGCGTGATGTAACCACTTGGGTTAAGCTCGTTCGTGTGCTGGGCTTGGTGCAGGTTTTCATTGCTGTAGAACCAAGCGCTTAGGTTGAGCTCTTGTTGTGGTTTAATAAACAAACCATTGCCGTCACGGTTAGTCAAAGCTGCCCAGCGCACGTGCTGACGATTGCCGTTGTTTTGCGGGAATGGATAGTTTTCGAACATATCCGCGACCGTGCTTTGATACACATCGATAAGATTGGCTTGTTGGCTGTCGAGGTAATTTTCTTCTGGGCCTCGGCCATAGTATTTCACTTGGTCGAATTGTTGATTGATGCCTAGTTCAAAACCAATAACAGGAATTACATGTGGATAATCACCATAACGCTCACCTTGAAGCTCGATGTTGAGCTGGCCTTGAGGTGAAATCTGATAACGATATTCGGTGCGCATACCAAAATCGAACACAGGCGGTGCAATAATGCTGGTGGTGCGAACTTCAATACGCCCATCAATCTGCTCTACTTCAATGGTTCGGAAATGCTCTTGCATGATTGGCAAGTGAGCAGGCTCCCATAGACCTTCGTGTTCTTGTTTATGGTTATCGATCATCGGCTTGAAGAAATTGAGCTTAGGCTCTGATTCGATAAACTGCTTGCCGTTTACTACCCATGAAGAGAGCTTGCCGTTGACTTTCGAGAAGGTCATTGTGAAGTTGTGACCAGAAATTAGGTAGGCTAATCGACTCTCCTCTAACGAAATAGGTGTGGTATTAGCACAAACAAACTCGGTTTCTTGTGCGGTATTTTCTTTGATTTGATATTGGTAAACGGCAATATCATGATTGGCTTGGCTATATAAAGTGCGGCTATCTTTACGCACGGTAAAGTTGATAAATGTTTCACGGTCATCGAGCTGAGGAAGACTAATGTCGATTTGGCGCTCGCTATTCGCGCTAAGATCCGCCACCTTAAATTGAACACTGCGAAGCGTTTCACCTTCTGCACGAATGTCAGCGGTGATGGTGTAGTCGTCTAGGTTGGTAAACCAGAGTTTATTGCTCACGATGAAGGTACCTAGGCGTGCATCTACCTCGGTAATTTTCACTGGAGCGATGACTTGTTTGTATTCTTTCAAACCCGGTCCTGGCGTTTGATCGGAGTAAATCAATCCGTCCATACAGAAGTTGTAATTGTTGGGGTAATCACCAAAGTCGCCACCATACTTATAGAAACTTTGTCCCTTTTCATCGGTGGCGAGAATGCCGTGATCACACCATTCCCAAACGAAATGTCCTTGAATATGGTCGTGCGCGTAGAACACATTTTGATACTCAGTCAGACCACCTGGTCCATTACCCATGGCGTGAGCGTATTCGCAGATGATGCGCGGCTTTTCGTGGGGGTGTTCGCCAAAGTAATTCATCAATTGAGCGCGAGAGTACATGGTAGAGATAACGTCAACGACTTCGGCGTCGCGGTCTTCTTCATAGTGAACCAGACGCGTGTCATCAATGGCTTTGGTAGCGTCGTACATCGCTTTGATGTTACAGCCATAGCCAGATTCATTGCCTAAAGACCACATGATGATGGAAGGGTGGTTCTTTTGTGCGTGGACATGACGTTCTGCACGGTCTACGAAGACAGCTTCCCATGCTGGATCGTTGGTGATGCGGCTAAGATCGCCAACATTGGCGAATC
>ASHK01000660.1 GCA_000695745.1 Vibrio madracius
GGGGCAGGTTGCCGAGCAAATGGCAAAAATTTGGTGCTCTGATGATCCTGCCGCTGCGATGCACGATGCGAAAGTCAATCGTCAAGAACCCAAGTCAGAAGGCGATTTAGCACAATGCAAAGAGACCATCGTCAAACACTACAATCTAGGTCGTGAGTTAGGTATTAGTGGTACCCCAGCTATTTTCTTACCAAACGGTGAGATGGTAGGAGGGTATTTACCACCTGCTGAGCTTCTTAAGCGCCTAGAGCAAATCAAATAATTATTAGGATAAGGGCTCGATTTTACGAGCCCATTTTTGTTTATGATAGAAATCCAACGCCGTCCCGAAGTCGATATATCTGCTTTACCTGATTCCATTCCACCGCTACTAAGACGCCTGTATTTATCACGAGGTGTTACTGATGTTGTTCAGCTAGAGAAAACCGCGCGTGGCCTAATTTCTTATCAACAACTTGCGGGCATTGACGCCGCTGTCTCCTTGTTATTCGAGGCAATCAAACAGCAAAAGCGTATTATTGTTGTCGGAGATTTTGACGCTGATGGCGCGACGAGTTCAGCGCTGTCTGTTCTAGCTCTTCGGATGCTGGGCAGTCGAAACGTTGATTACCTTGTCCCCAACCGTTTTGAAGATGGTTACGGTTTAAGTCCAGAAGTTGTTGACCAAGCCATCGAAATTGGGCTGAAGTGATCATGACCGTTGATAATGGCGTGTCCTCCATTTCGGGTGTCCAGTACGCGAAAGACAATGGCTTACAAGTCTTGGTGACTGACCATCACTTACCTGGGCAGAGCTGCCCAATGTCGATGCTATGGTTAACCCCAACCTTAACGAATGCGGTTTTCCTTCGAAAGCATTAGCTGGTGTAGGGGTGGCCTTTTATTTAATGATGGCGCTGTGTGTATTTATGCGCAAACAAGGTTGGTTTGCCGAGCAAGGCATGGCTGAGCCTAAGCTCATGGAGCTGATTGATTTGGTCGCCCTTGGTACGGTAGCGGATGTGGTCCCTTTAGATGAAAACAATCGTATTTTGGTTCATCAAGGTTTGCAGCGCATTCGTGCGGGTAAGGCTCGCCCAGGGATACAAGCGTTAATTGAAATCGCCAAGCGTGATGCACACAAGTTGGTCGCATCAGATTTTGGTTTTGCGTTAGGGCCAAGAATTAACGCAGCAGGGCGACTTGATGATATGTCGTTTGGCGTTGAGTTGTTGATGTCCGATAACATCCATGCAGCGCGACGTATGGCGAGCGAATTGGATGGCTTAAACCAAACTCGTAAAGACATTGAAGAAGGCATGAAACAAGAGGCGCTGGCGTTTTGTGAACGTTTGCAGATCAGCGATAAATCTGAGCTTCCTTACGGTTTGGCTCTGTTTCAGCGAGATTGGCACCAAGGGTGATAGGTATTCTGGCTTCGCGGATCAAGGATAAATTCCATCGACCAGTGATCGCCTTTGCTGATGGTGGTGAAGGCACTATCAAAGGCTCATGTCGCTCTATTCAAGGGCTGCATATGCGCGATGCCCTAGATCGAATCGATACGCAAAATCCAGGACTTATTTTGAAGTTTGGTGGGCACGCGATGGCGGCTGGTCTGACTATTATGGAGAAAGACTACGAACGTTTCAGTAAGCTGTTCGATGAAGTGGTTCGTGCTGAATTAGGGGATACCGCACTTAAAGGCATCATTTTGTCCGATGGCGAGTTAACACCTGAAGAGTTTTCAATGCACACAGCGGAGCTGCTTCGTGCTGGTGGGCCGTGGGGGCAAGCTTTCCCTGACCCGCTATTTGATGGTGAATTTAAAGTATTGCATCAAAAACTGGTGGGCGAAAAGCAACCTAAGTTAATGGTTGAACCATGCATAAGGTTGGTACAA
>ASHK01000661.1 GCA_000695745.1 Vibrio madracius
CCGCTTTCACCACACCCATCATCGACATTTTCGCCACCCCAGCGGTCACGAAGAGATTGAGCCCGACCGGTGGTGTTATCATCCCGATTTCCATGTTCACTACCATCATAATGCCTAGGTGAATAGGGTCGATACCTAACGCAATAGCAATTGGGAACACCAAGGGTGCAACGATGATCAACAAGCCAGACGGCTCCATGAACTGACCACCAATAAGCAGTAGAACGTTGACCACAATAAGAAAGGTAATTGGGCCAAGACCCGCTGAAAGCATCGATTCCGTTATCATTTGAGGAATGCGTTCTTCGGTTAATACATGCTTAAGAATCAAAGCATTGGCAATGATAAACAGAAGCATGATGGTCAGTTTCCCAGCTTCAAACAACGTATGCTTAGTATCTTTATGAACAAAAGCTTGGAACACTTTAACAACTGCTGGCTTGCTATTTTCCTTATCAGCAAATGGCCCCATGTCTTTGTAAATAAAATTGGCAATCAAAAACGAATAGACAGCAGCAACCGCAGCCGCTTCTGTTGGTGTAAATACACCACCATAAATACCGCCAAGTATAATCACCACTAGTAACAAGCCCCAACTTGCCTCACGAGCGGAGTCGAACACTTCCTTCCAACCGACAAATGGTTGCTTGGGCAAACCTTTTACGGTTGCAGCTATGTAGATCGCTACCATTAGCATTAAACCAGCGAGCAACCCTGGAATAACACCACCTAAGAACATACGACCTACCGACACATCTGTTGCTGCAGCGTACACCACCATAACGATGGAAGGTGGGATCAAAATCCCTAGTGTACCGGCATTACAAATAACCCCTGCCGCAAACTCTTTGGTATAGCCATTTTTGATCATACCTGCGATAACAATACTACCAATCGCAACAACCGTAGCAGGTGATGAGCCTGATAGCGCGGCAAACATCATACATGCCACTACCGACGCCATGGCTAGACCGCCTCGGAACCAACCAACCATAGCTATCGCAAAGCGGATGATCCGCTTCGCCCACACCACCCGTTGACATAAAGCTTGATGCGAGAATAAAGAATGGAATTGCAAGTAGCGTATAGTGGCCGGCAAAGGCGTTAAACAAGGTTTGCGCTACAGATGCTAACGATGCGTCCGAGTGCATTAGTAGGAACAAGATACTGGACAATCCCAGTGACACGGCAATAGGCACGCCAATTAGCATGAAGCCTACCACCATTAAAAAGAAGTAATAGAATATCCATGCTTATTTATCCTTGTCTTTAACACTGTCAAACGCGTTGTCCTGCATGTCCGCTTTTAACGCTTCTAGATCTTCTTCAGCTTCATGACCTGCGATCAGACGATCCAATTTGCCGTCATGATCTGATACGCTGCCTGAGTAAATCTAAATGTGAGTAGTGCCATACCAATTGGTAAGGCCATATAAGGAATAAAGCGCGGTAGTTTTTCGTAACGTTCGCCCTCATTTAGCCAGTCAGCTAAAAACTGCAACATTTCGGGCATAGGAATATCATCGGTTTCATACCACGCACGTTCGGTAGCGAACGGATACCAGTAATTCCATGAACCGATCAACAACAGGATAGAGAAAGCTAAACAAGATAATACTGAGACGATAGCAAAAAGTTTGCGCTTGTCTTCTGAGACCATATTGATGACAACATCAACACCGATATGGAAATGTTTCTTTACTCCATAAGACGCGCCGACAAGCACCATCCAGGCAAACATAAATACGGTAAGTTCAAGAGCCCAAAGAATATTATCGTTAAATACGTAACGAGAGATAACGTTAGCAAAAGTCAGTAACGTCATCGCGCCTAGAAAGAAAGCAATCAAGGTTTCTTCAAAAGCATCGGTAACTTTACCAATACGAGAGATAACAGACTGTTCCATGTGATACATCGCTTTTGTAATAGTAGGGACAGGAGGTTAGGCCCCACTTCCCGTGAGGCCCCTAGTTATGAGTGTGAGATTATTGTTGGTTTGACGCTTGAGCTGCTTCAATCAGATCCGAGCCAATATCTTTCTCAAACTTCTGCCAAACAGGTTGCAGCGCTTGAACCCATTGCTGACGTTGCTCAGGAGTCAACGTACGCACTACACCACCAGCTTCAACAATGTTGTTTTTGTTAGCTAGATTGACTTTGCTCGACTCAGAGTTACGAGTCTCTGTCACTTCTTTTAGAATCTGTGCAAATTGCTCACGAGTGTCATCCGGCATACCATCCCAGAACTCTTTTGAAGTCACGACAAGATAATCAAGGATACCGTGATTGGTCTCTGTCACGCCGTCTTGTACTTCAAAGAACTTCTTGCCATAGATATTCGACCAAGTATTTTCTTGACCATCGATAACCTTAGTTTGCAGGCCGCCGTACACCTCTTTAAACGACATTTTCTGCGGGTTCGCCCCTAGTTGTTCAAACTGAGCAACTAAAACATCAGACGCTTGTACTCGGAATTTTAGGTCCTTTGCATCTTCTGGTAGCAATAATGGTTTGTTGGCAGACATTTGTTTCATGCCATTATGCCAAAACGCTAGACCTTGAAGACCACGACGATTCATCGCATTTTTTAGCTTTTCACCTGATTCTGAGTTTTGAAAACGATCGACGGCTTCCACATTTTCAAATAGGAAAGGAAGATCAAAAATACGGTACTTCTTGGTAAACTTCTCGAACTTAGAAAGTGATGGAGCGGCAAGTTGAACATCGCCGTTTAAAGGGCTTCGAGAACTTTGTTGTCATCGTAAAGAGTAGAGTTAGGAAACACCTGCATACACGCTTTACCGTTCATTTCCGTATTGACACGCTCTTCTAACAGAGACGCGGCGATACCTTTAGGGTGCTTATCGGTATTGGTTACGTGACTAAATTTAATCACTATCTCACCAGGATCGCACGCTGCCGTGGCATTGAAACTTGCCAGAGCAATAGCAGAAACAGACAGTAGGGATAGAGGCTTTAACATTATTATTCTCCTTTGGATTAATGCAGTCCCATCAATGGGTACTGATACCTCGAAAGAGCAATAACGATGCCATATTAAAAAACCAATAATTTACAACCACTTATAGATAGCCTGCCAAATCAGATAGCGAACTCATCGCCCAAATGGGTGGAAAGTGACACATCAATAACGTAATAACGGGTAGAAATTGACCTATTTCTACCCGTTACGAATTAAAGCTCACTGGCGACAGTGGTCTCTATTAAATGGCGGCTTTGACGGCTTTCGCCAATTTGTGTGCGGCTTGCTGTGGATCGGCGTTTGGATCACTAAAAAATTGGATACCACGTCAGTGATCGCCCCTAACACATAGCTCGT
>ASHK01000662.1 GCA_000695745.1 Vibrio madracius
TGAAGAAATTGATGAATTTATCGATAAGGCAAAAATAGCTTTAGACAACACACTCGCCGACGTTTCGCAGTAGCCGACGAGAGACATACCCAAAGGTATTAACCAAAGAGCAAACAGGAACGGAGATCCAAATGGAGAAAACAAAAGCATGCTTTGGCATCGCGTTAGGGATGACGATAGGACTTAGCTCAATGACGTCCTTTGCAGCCGAAGAAAAAGTGCTCAATATCTATAACTGGTCAGACTATATCGCAGAAGACACGATTAAAAAGTTTGAAGAAGAGACTGGCATCAAGGTGGTTTACGATGTGTTCGATTCAAACGAAGTACTAGAAGCGAAAATACTATCAGGTAACACTGGGTTTGATTTAGTTGTGCCGAGTAATGACTTCCTAGGGCGTCAAGCGAAAGCGGGGGCTTTCCAAAAACTTGATAAGTCGAAGCTGTCGAATTACAACAATCTAGACCCGAAACTGATGGGCATCTTAGCGGACACGGTTGATCCAGATAATGCCTACTCTGTGCCTTATTTATGGGGAACAACGGGAATTGGTTATAACGTCGCCAAAGTAAAAGAAGTCCTTGGGGAAGAATGCTCCAGTTGATAGTTGGGATCTGGTGTTCAAGCCAGAAAACATGGAGAAGCTATCGAAATGTGGTGTTGGCTTCTTAAACGCACCAACGGAAATTATGGCAGCGGCACTGAACTATATCGGTAAAGATCCAAACAGTACCAACCCGAATGACTACAAAAAAGATGCGCTTGCTTTGCTCAAGCAAGTTCGTCCTTATGTTACGTATTTCCATTCATCCCAATACATTAACGATCTAGCGAATGGCGATGTTTGTGTTGCAATTGGTTGGTCAGGAGATGTATTGCAAGCGGCAGATCGTGCAGCCGAAGCGGACAATGGCGTTGAAGTAGCTACTCGATTCCGAAAGAGGGAGCGCTGGCGTGGTTCGACTTAATGGCGATCCCGAAAGAAGCGAAGCACCCAGAAAATGCGCATCTGTTCATCAACTACCTGCTGCGTCCAGAGGTGATTGCTGAAATTAGTAATTACGTTTGGTATGCGAACCCAAACCCACCATCGCGTGAGTTTATTGACGCTGAAATCTTGGAAGATCCTGGGATTTACCCAACGGAAGAAGCGCAAGCTAAGCTATACAGCTCGAAGATGTTACCGCATAAAACATCACGTGCTATGACTCGCGCTTGGACAGATTTCATTAAGAACTGATCAAACCTTAATTTGGCGACTCGTTTTGAGTCGCCAATTTTGCTTGGAGACTACCATGACAGTGATGTCACTTGATACAGAACTCAATCACCAGCATGTTTCACCCGTGCCACCAAAACCATTACTAGAAATCCGAGGGCTTACAAAAGACTTCGGCGGCCATCTTGCGGTAGATAACATCGACCTTACGATCAATCAGGGTGAGCTTTTTGCCCTATTAGGCGCATCGGGCTGTGGGAAATCAACCTTGCTACGAATGCTTGCTGGATTTGAACAACCAAGCGCAGGACAGATTATTCTTGATGGCGAAGATCTTGCCAATATTCCTCCATATCAACGACCAGTCAATATGATGTTTCAGTCGTACGCGCTGTTCCCTCATATGACGGTAGAAAAGAACATTGCCTTTGGGTTAAAGCAAGACGGTATGCCGAGCCAAGAAATTGCTAGTACGGTTAAGCACATGCTCGAATTGGTTCGAATGACTGACTTCGCGAAACGTAAACCGCACCAACTATCAGGTGGCCAAAAACAGCGTGTCGCACTGGCCAGAAGCTTAGCGAAAAAGCCGAAGTTACTCCTACTTGATGAGCCAATGGGAGCACTTGATAAAAACTTACGTGAAAAAATGCAACTTGAAGTGGTCGACATACTAGAAAGTGTCGGGGTTACCTGCGTGATGGTGACGCACGACCAAGAAGAAGCGATGACCATGGCAACACGTATAGCGATTATGAACAAGGGTCAGTTTGTACAAATCGGGTCGCCTGAATCGATTTATGAACATCCCAATTCAAAGTTTGCCGCGAAATTTATCGGCTCGGTGAATATTTTTGAGGGGGTGCTCGAAACCAATCTTAGTGATAAATCGACAGTCCGAACTCAAGATTTAAGCAATGTCATTACCATTAATCATGGTATTTCTGGTGCGCCGGGAATCCCTTTAATGATAGCGGTTCGACCGGAGAAAATGACATTGTGTGATCATACCCATCATGCAAGTAATTCGTGCAGCGGGGTAGTGGAAGACATCGCCTATATGGGTAACCAATCTATCTACCATGTTCGCTTGGATTCCGGAAAATTAGTCACGGCGACGTTACAGAACACGAGCCGTGTGAGAAAAGGCATGCCAACGTGGGAGCAAAGAGTCAATCTTTGCTGGGACATGGAAAGCTGTGTGGTACTGAAACTATGAAGAAACAAGCCAAACTCAATATTTGGCGTGTTGTACCCACGCCAAAGTGCCTATTACTTGCTGTTCCTTATGGATGGCTACTGCTTTTCTTTTATTGCCGTTTCTCATCGTGTTCAAAATCAGTTTTGCTGAAGCGCAAATCTCGATTCCCCCATACTCTGAACTCCTCAGTTATGCGGAACAACAACTGCAACTGCTGCTCAATATCGGCAATTATCAATATCTGATTGAAGATGACTTATACGCGTCGTCGTATTTACAGTCGATCCGTATTGCGTTTATCTCAACGCTACTTTGCTTGGTGATTGGTTTTCCGATCGCTTGGGCCATTGTTCACTCTAAGCCGTCGACGCGAAATGTACTGTTAATGTTGATCATATTGCCGTCCTGGACCAGTTTTTTGATTCGGGTGTATGCGTGGATAGGCATTCTCAAGAACA
>ASHK01000663.1 GCA_000695745.1 Vibrio madracius
TAACCGCATGGCGGAGCTCACGCGTCATTTTTTCAAGGATAAACTGCGCTTGATTTTGGATTTTTGTGCGCACCACAGAGTCAACATAGCCACGCGCACCAAACTCGACAAAACCGGCAATTCCTAAGAATAGAATCCCAACGATCACCATAGTGATGATCATTTCTATTAAAGTGAAACCACGTATTTGCTTAATAAGAATGGGCATTAATAATTCCCCTTATACGCGACAAACGTATACTCTGTGAAATTACTCGCTGACACACGAACTGTGACCTTTTTAAAAGCACTGGTGTTGTGTGAAGTAACCGTGCCGCCTAGTGCGCTATCGTAGTCGTAACTCACCTGAATATTGACGACAAAGTTGCGGTAATCTTGGTCACTATCACCACCGAGAAGACTGACTAATGGCATCCCTTGTTGACACTGTTGCTGAGCATTGGCGCCATACCAACAGCCAATATAGTCATCTACGTCATTGTAAAAAGCAGGCTGCTCGTTAGGTTCCGGCCCTAATAAGGTTGGCAATGTGCACGGTTGTTGTTCAAGCTCATCGCAGCGCGATAGCCCGCCATTTCGATCACTTTGCTCATCAAAACTGGTGGCCAATATTTGATTAAGTACCGCTTGCCCTAACGACGCGGCTCTTACTTGATAATGCGGTAATGCACTTTTTTGAACACTAGGAAATAAGAAGCTGGTTAACGTAATCAGTGCGATGGCTAAGATAACAATCGCAATAATGCTCTCAATCAGCGTCATACCTCGACTGGCTCTTCTAGCATGCATCGACAAATCCCTCAGTATTAATACAAATGGCTGCCGATTCGTTATGTTGACGAAATTGAATCGTAATTGGATAGTGCATGAACTGCATAATGGGCGACCGAGTAAGTCAAAATTGAGTAAGCTAACTGGCGCAGAAACTTCGACATTATCCAGCTCAAGATAATCTGATTGCCCTTCAGGGGCTGCTAGGTTGCAACTGTATAGAGAGCCAAAACATCCCTCTTTAATTGCCAGTTGGTAGCGACTATTGAGCTTGCCGATCTCGCTAATATTGGATTGCATTCGCCAAGTTGTATTTGTTGGGTAATCGCAATAGCCTGCTCTTGTGCGGCAATAACAGAAAATCCAGAACGGTTTAATAGGCGAGTTGCGGCCACTACCGACACTATCGACACTAAAATAATCACAACGATTAATTCGATGAGCGTAAATCCGGATAACTTGCGTTGTTGGATCAACATAGCGGCACCTGTAAAAATGAGTGGTAGATAGTATACAAAAGTACGCCACTAACTCATTCATCAATCATTAGAAATCGTTAAAAATCAGAATGTTCATCACAATACAAAAAAGGCCAGCCGGAGCTGACCTATAGAACTAAAATGGCTATTAGCATTTAGTATCGATAACTTCTACCACAGGCAGCTTGCCATCTTTTGCTTCCGTGAACTTCACGTAACATTCGGTTTTTTCAATGGCTTTAAAGTCACCATTGATGTCGCTTTTGAAAGTCGCAACCAGTCGATCTGCACGCTTGCCTCTTTTATCAATAGCGTAATCCCAATCCGCTTCTAGGCCATCTACCGCTCTCACGATACCTTTTTCAGAGGCTTTAGGTAACCATAAGCGGTTGCAATAGTCTTATTATTGCCATCCGTCACTTGTGCGTTCTCTTGTTGCTCTTTGCCTTCGATGGTTGCTTTACCATAAACGATGCCGTTAGCACCTGCCATCGCCCCTTTTAGACCTTGCAAAGATGAAGCACGAGCGTCAGATTGTAGATTTAAGAAACGTGGAGCAGCCGTTACTGCAAGAATACCCAAAATAACAATAACAACTACCATTTCGATTAGTGTGAAACCACTTTGTCTTTTCATTTTTGTATCCCTACCACTTATTTAAGTTTAACTGTTACTTTACCGGTACGAATGTCGTACTCGAATTGATGTTTGTTACTTTCATTTTGTGTGTAACGACACACATTATTTCCATTGATCGCTTGAGCTAAGTACTTAATACCCTTAGAAGGATCGTTTGAATATTTTTCTACGGCTGGAGCATTTTGCAAAAGATGTTCCATTAAGAACACACATGAAGCTGTATCAACGTTATTACCATTTTTAAAGCTTGAACCTACTGGGTATCCGTCTCGATATCCAGTTCCAGAGTTGCTTGCATCTACTGAGCGGGTTAATCCAAAACGAGTACCGTCATAATCAACATAGTTATTGATGCCAGATTTAGTACGTCCGTCCGCTTCCCATTGAGCTCGTGCAGATAGCACACCAGTAGCAAAACCACCCGCTACTGCTTCAACGCTAGACTCTTTTGCACTTTCTGTTACGTCAACAAAACGTGGCAATGCCGCTACCGCCAATAAACCTAGCACCACAATAACCACGACTAATTCTACTAAAGTAAAACCTTGGGCTTTTTTCATTATTTGGTCCATCTATTATAAAGTGTGATTTTCTGCGCAAATTATAACTGGTTAAATAATGATTACAAAGCAATAACGTCAAATTTTTTACTCAAGTCAAAAAAATGACCATCACTTGTAAGCTACTAATTTTAGTTAGTTTAATCTCAATATCTTTATTTATACCGTACACACAAACATAGTTATTTTTATCAATCCTCTCAGATTTTATAAAAATACTTCTATTTCTCGGTTTTTTATCTTTGTAGAGTATGGATAACAGGTAGTTACAGTCTCTATTCTCATTATTTGATAAAGCTAGCCAACCGTTAGGATCAAATTTCACGACCGTGTTATCGATTTGAAGATAATTCGGTTGTTTCTCTATAAGCCATGTTTGATGAAATTCATTGATTCTTTGCTGTATGACCTTACCGATCACCACGGCTTGAGTACGGGTTATTTTTTCTTCGTTGCGGTTTATTATGGATAAGAAAAAACCTACAAGGACTAAAATTACACAGCTCCAAATAAACCAACGAAGCGCATCTCTTTGGAAAAAGACACTTTTGATAGCCATTGCTCGTTACACTCCTTTCATCGCATCGAGCATGCCCCACATAGGTAAGAAGATCCCCAAAGCTAGGATCAATACCATGCCCGCAACAACAGTGAGTAAGATCGGTTCAATTCTCGCAGTTAGCGTTTTTAGCTCATAATCCACTTCTCGGTCGTAAAAATCAGAGACCTCTAATAACAACTCATCAATTCGCCCAGTCTCTTCTCCTACAGATATCATCTGAATAACCAGCGGAGTAAAAATATTAGTATTAATTGCGGTTGAAGAAACGGTACTTCCCGCTTCTATTGCCGCTTTCATTTCTAAAATACGGTTTTCGAGATATTTGTTGTCTATCGCCTCACCAGACAATGCTAATGACTGATTCAAAGGCACACCCGCTCGAAGCATAAGCGCAAACGTCCTTGAAAAACGTGATAGTTGAGCGCGATTTACAATGCTACCGATAATGGGAAATCTAAGTTTAATATGATCCCACTTTTCTCGACCCACTGCGGTTGAAAGCCATGCACGAAAGGCGAAAGCAGTACCCAACATCACGCCCACCAAGAGCGGCCAGTAATTAACAAAAAAGTTTGAGGTAGTAATTAAGATGCGTGTTGGTAATGGCAGATCAACACCAAAACGAGCAAACATATCGGCAAACTGAGGGATAACCTTGATATTGAGCACGAACAGCGCGGCGACAATAAAGATCAACACGAACGTTGGATAGCGCATCGCAGCCTTAATACGCTTACGCGTTTCTACTTCTTGTTCATAGTAGGCAGCAAGCTGCTCTAAAGCCTGATCTAAACGACCGGTATTTTCACCTACGGCGATCATGGAAACAAAAAGTGGGCTGAACACTCGAGGATGCAATTGCATGCAGCTCGATAAGTTTCGACCATTCGTTAACTCATTAACCACGTCTTCTAGTGCGTATTTCAACTGTTTATTAGTGCAGTTTTGCGTTAGTCCCTTCATGGAGCGAAGCAAAGGAACGCCTGCTTTGGTTAGACTAAATAGCTGACGACAAAAAATAACTAAGACTTCTAATGGGATAGCAGGAGCGATTAGAGCACTTAGTGTGTCACTGAATGACGTTGACTTGCCACCTTGAGAGATAGAAGTGGGAATAACCCCTCTTGAGATAAGGATCTCGGCAGCAGTCTCTTCACTGGCAGATTCAAGATGCCCAGAAATTTCTGAACCATCAAGATTACGACCTTTGTAACGATAGGTAGGCATTCTCTAATCTCTATTAGACCTGATTTAAGTTAAATATAAATAGGTTCGATGCTACCAGAAGCATCACCTTCACCTAGTGCCATCACTTCGTCTAGGCTAATCGTTCCTTGCATGGCCAACTCCATTGCCGACGCGAGTAACGGTTTATATTCCTTGGAAGTACGAGCGCGCTGTGAGAACAGTACCGCATCATTGGCACGCAAGGCGTCCATCATGCTTTGATCTAGTTCCAGCATTTCAAATACACCGATACGTCCTCGATAGCCCGTAAGGTTGCAGTTTTGACAGCCTTGTCCTTTGTGAAAAGTCATCGCCACTTGATTAGGAAAACGTGTCATCATCACTGTTTAACATGCTCATCCACGGTATCTTCACGCTTGCAATCTGGGCAAATTCGTCGAACTAAGCGCTGAGCAACTACCGCTCTTACCGCACTGGCAACCAAATACCCTGGTGCGCCCATATCCATCATGCGCAATGCACTGTCCACGGAATCGTTGGTGTGCAACGTAGTCAGTACTAAGTGACCCGTTAAGGCTGCTCGTAAACCAATCTCTACGGTTTCTTGATCTCGCATTTCACCAACCAGAATAATATCGGGATCTTGACGGAGAAATGTTCGCAGGATTGATGAAAAGTCTAAGTTGATCTTTGGGTTCACCTGAACCTGATTCACTCTAGGCAAACGATATTCGACTGGATCCTCAGCGGTAATGATCTTTTTCCCAGGACTATTGAGCTCGGTTAACGCACCGTATAACGTGGTGGTTTTTCCTGAACCTGTTGGTCCGGTGACAAGGATCATACCGTGAGGTCGTCGTAACTGCTTGCGCAGCTTAATCAAGAGATCATTAGGAATGCCTGAATCTTCGAGCCTTCTCACTCCCGAAGACTGATTAAGCAGACGCATTACTACCGATTCACCATGTTCAACTGGCATGGTTGACATACGGATATCAACTGACTGTCCTTTGACGCGAATATTAAATCGCCCATCCTGAGGTAATCGTTTTTCGGAAATATCCAGATTCGCCATCAGCTTCAATCGCAGCACCATGGCTGGTGCGACATTCACTTCGTTTAGTAATGTTTCATGCAACACACCATCTATGCGTTGTCTCAAACGCAACACATCAGAATCGGGTTCAATGTGAATATCAGAAGCTCCAACTTGAATCGCATCTTCAAATAAAGAGTTGATCAGCTTAACAACGGTAACCTCTTCACTTTCATCTTCTTCTATATTGAAATCGAAAATATCGGTTGATTGATGCTCTGCATGAAGCTGCTCAGCAAACGAAGCAATTTCTTTGGTACGACGATAATAGCGATCAAAACCATCAAGCAGCTGTTTTTCCGGAGCAATTACAAACTCAATAGCATACTGACCAAGTTGATTTAACAGCGATTCCTGAACAAAAAGATCCGCCGGATCACTCATCGCCACTCGTAACGTATCGTCTCGACGGCCAATAACCAGTGCACGCAGACGCCTAGCATGAACTTCAGGCAGCAGTTGAACCGCTTCCACATCGACTTGTGCACGACTTAGATCGATAAGTGGTAGTGCCAATTGCTGCGATAAAAAGGTCAGCATTTGCTGCTCAGACAGAGCTTCGAGTTCGATCAATGTCGCGCCAAGCTTACGGCCAGTGTTACGTTGAATTGATAACGCTTGTTGAAGTTGTTGCTCATTGATAATGCCTTCTTCAACCAACAAGTCACCAAGACG
>ASHK01000664.1 GCA_000695745.1 Vibrio madracius
GCAGAGAGAACCTTTTCCTTCGATGTCGGCCAGAATATCACACTGTCGATTGACAAAGGTCATGCGGGAAAAGGCGCGTTGCATATTTACAGTCAAGCCGCACACACATTTGAAAATGGAGAGGTAGCTGCGGAGCCAACTTCACGAGTCACGACCATCTATCCAGCAGAAACCGATGAAGTCACACTGCAAGTTAACAACAATTGGACCACGATTTACGCTCAATGGGTGCCAATGACAAGTAATGAACAAGAGCAAACTTGGACTATTGACTTAAACCAAACCCAGAACGCTTACCATCTCGCCTTTTAACTCATCCAGTATTGGGCTCAGCTAAATTTCTGGGCCCATATAATGTTTGATTTGGTTTGACACTACACTCATTACCTTAGGCTATCGATAATAGCATTGATAACCATTATTGTTTGAGATACGATTGCGCTCTTTTGTTTTTCCCTTTCAGAATGAGCCAATCAATGAAATCACTACTCGCTAAAGGACTAAGCACGGTTTTTCTACTGTCGTTTGCTCTTATGGGTGCATCTGCACATGCACAGAGCCAACGCGTCATAACCGATCAACAAGGCAGTATCACCAATCAAAGGCACACCAACCCGAGTTATCGCACTTGAATACTCGTTTGTGGACGCGTTAGCTGCTGTTGGTGTTTCACCGGTAGGCGTCGCTGATGACAAAAACATCGAACGAATTCTTCCAGAGATACGTGAGCTGATCAAACCCTGGCAATCAGTTGGGGTTAGACCTCAACCTAGCCTAGAGGCGATCTCACAATTAAAGCCAGATCTCATTATTGCTGATGCTGAGCGTCATAGCACAATTTATAACGATCTTATGGCCATCGCACCGACGATATTATTGAAAAGTCGCGGCGAAACTTACCAAGAGAACTTGCAGTCTGCGATGAAAATTGGTCTTGCGGTCAATAAAGCCGATGAAATGGCAGCGCGCATCGAACAACACCATAAAATCATGGACCAATACAAAGCCAAGCTGTCTTCGAGCGAGTCGTTTCAGTTTGCTGTTGTAACCGATAAAGGCATGTGGCTTCATGGTCCTAACTCCTATGCTGGGGGAGTTATTACCGCACTTGGATTACACGGTCCAGCGGTACCGAAAACGGACAAAGCCTACATTGAAGTTAGCTTTGAGCAGCTACTCAAGATTAATCCTGATTGGCTACTGCTTGGTCCCTATAAGCCTCACACTATTTATGATGACTGGCAGTCAAATCCATTAAGCAAAATGCTGAAAGTAGAAAAAACTGAGCAAGCCGTTAAAGTTTCGCCACAGCTCTGGTCATTAAACCGTGGTATTTTGGCAGCGGAAGGTATTGCCAAAAATCTGTCTGATATTATTAATCAATAGCACTAATCTAATATGCTTCAATCAACACAGTGCAAGCTCTGGCTTGCACTTATTGCTGGTACGCTGCTGAGCCTAAACCTCTCTCTAGTGGCATGGTCTAGCTTTGACTATCTTCTCAATCATTGCAGGGCTTCTGGCTACACTTTGACTCAGCCAGCATGGAGCATCAAATTATCGCAACGCTGAGAATGCCTCGGGTACTTAGTGGTGCATTAATTGGAGCGAACCTCGCTGTCGCAGGTGCACTCATGCAAGGATTGACTCGTAACCCCCTCGCTTCGCCATCCGTACTCGCTATCAACTCTGGAGCGGCGCTTTTTATCGTGTTGAGCAGCTTTGGCTTCCTATCTTTATCCATACCAACCGCGGTAATGGGTGCGATAGGCAGCGCATTAAGTGGTCTATTGGTTATGTTTCTTGGTGGCGCTTTTGATGATCGTCCACACCCTGTCAAACTGGTACTAGCGGGCATCGCTATCAACGCACTGCTGCTTGGGCTCACTCGCGCAACGATCATTCTTGCTGACGATCAAGCCTATAGTGTGCAATCTTGGCTCATTGGCTCAATTAGTAACCTAGATTGGTCCGCCCTGCACCAGTTATTGCCAATTAGTGTTGTGGGGTTAGTGTTAGCGTGGGCACTTGCTCATCCTCTCAACCTGCTAGTTCTAGGTAACGATGTCGCTACCGGTTTAGGAGTCAATACCAGCTTGATTCGATTGCTGCGTTCGTAGCTATTATTTTACTAACCAGTATCAGTGTTTCCATTGCAGGTCCTATCGGTTTTGTTGGCCTGTTGATTCCTCATATTGCGCGCAAACTTGTCGGATACAACTTTTTTGCACTCATTCCGG
Organism: Vibrio madracius; assembly: GCA_000695745.1. Taxonomy (GTDB): domain Bacteria; phylum Pseudomonadota; class Gammaproteobacteria; order Enterobacterales; family Vibrionaceae; genus Vibrio; species Vibrio madracius. Next base: position 2,241 of record ASHK01000664.1, read on the forward strand.
CCAGCGCATTGCTAGGAGCAATCTTAGTCATGTGCTCAGACGTTCTTGCTAGAGGTATCGCCTTTCCCACAGAAACTCCGGTTGGTATCGTCACCGCATTGATAGGTACGCCCTTTTTCAT
>ASHK01000665.1 GCA_000695745.1 Vibrio madracius
GTCGACCATCGACAACATGCCGTGTGTCTGGCAAATTCCGACAAACGCTTCGATGTCGGATAGATCGCCATCCATACTAAACACACTCTCGGTGACCGCGAGTGTTGAACGCTCAGCTCTAGCCAATGACTCCAGATGGGCAAGATCGTTATGACGAAAGCGCTTCATATCTGCGCCACAAAGCATACCCGCTTCCATTAGTGAGGCATGATTGAGTCTATCTTGAAGTAACAAGTCCCCTTTAGATAATAGCGTCAGTAACAGCGCTTGATTCGCAGCGTAACCTGACGAAAAAAACAGTGCAGTATCAAAACCCAACCACTCAGTAAGCGCAGATTTCAATGACTCATGCTGTGCGGAATAACCCGTGACTAAAGGAGAAGCGCCACTACCTACTCCAAGCTCTGCAATGGCTTGCTGATAGCTGTGTTTGAGCTCAGAACTTGATGCTAGACCTAAATAGTCATTGGAAGAAAAGTTAAGGAATGACTGGCCATCTTTATGAAAGACAGATTGATTTCCTGACTCCAATATTTGCACAGAGCGAAGCAAATTACTCCGCTCCCTTTGCATTAGAGCATCCGAGATTCGCTGGTTAAACGCTCGCGTCATAGAACAAATCATCTTTTGTTGGACGCGCAGCAACCCGCTCTACTACTCTATCTAGTAATTCGCTTTCTTGGATTTCATCTGGCTTTTGCGATGTCTCTTCGCGGTTAATACCTAATTTTTTAAACAGTTGCAGATCGGTATCTTCATCTGGATTCGGTGTTGTTAATAGCTTACAACCATAAAAGATGGAATTCGCCCCCGCCATAAAGCACAGAGCTTGCATTTGCTCGTTCATGTTTTCTCTTCCAGCAGACAAGCGCACTGCAGACTTAGGCATCATAATTCGAGCAATAGCGATAAGACGGATGAAATCAAAAGGCTCAACATCATCGACTTCTTCTAACGGTGTGCCTTTTACTTTTACCAACATGTTGATGGGTACACTTTCTGGCTGCACTGGTAAGTTGGCTAACTCCATCAGCAGACCCGCTCGGTCATTAGCACTCTCACCCATGCCAATAATACCGCCTGAACAAATCTTCATTCCGGCGTCACGAACGTGGCTCAGTGTGTCTAAGCGATCTTGATAAGTCCTTGTGGTAATGATGTTGCCATAGAACTCAGGAGAGGTATCCAGATTGTGGTTATAGTAGTCCAGTCCAGCCTCCGCTAAGTGAGTCGCTTGTTCTGGCGTTAACATCCCAAGAGTCATGCAAGTCTCGAGCCCCATCCCTTTGACGCCCTTAATCATATCGGTCAGCAAAGGCATATCGCGCTCTTTTGGGTTTTTCCATGCAGCACCCATACAGAATCGCGTTGAACCAGCATTTTTCGCTTTCTGGGCAGCGTCTAATACACGCTCCACTTCCATCAAACGTTCAGACTCTACATCGGTTTTGTAACGGGCACTTTGTGGACAATATTTGCAATCTTCCGGACATGCTCCGGTTTTAATCGACAGTAAAGTGCTCACTTGGACGTGATTTGTTTGTTGATGTTGCCTGTGCACCAACTGCGCTTCAAACAMGTAGATCCATAAAGGGTTTATTCATCAACGCTTGCACTTCGGCATGGGTCCAATCGTGTCGTACTTCCACTGGTTAATCCTTTGCTCACTTATAATTAGTCTTGGCTAGTGTACTGACAAGCGGTACACTGTCAACACCGACCACACCAACAAGTTTACACTTGGTGAATTTTTAATCAGAGCTTATTCATGGATTTAGAGTTTGATAGACAGCATATCTGGCACCCTTACACTTCAACCCTCAACCCTTTAACTTGCTATCCCGTCGTCTCTGCCCATGACGTAACTCTTCACTTAGAAGATGGCCGAGAACTCATAGATGGCATGTCATCTTGGTGGTCGGCGATACATGGCTACAATCATCCAAAGCTTAACCAAGCTTTAACTGAGCAAAGCGAAAAGATGGCTCACGTCATGTTTGGCGGCATTACGCATCAACCAGCCATCGATGTTAGTAAACGACTGCTCGCATTAGCGCCTGATAATCTTGAGCACATTTTCTTAGCTGATTCTGGTTCGGTCGCCGTTGAGGTAAGCTTAAAGATGGCGCTGCAATATTGGCATGCAAAAGGAGAAAGCCGTCCTAAATTCTTAACATTAAGTCACGGTTATCATGGCGATACCTTTGCGGCTATGTCGGTGACCGACCCCAACAACTCAATGCACAGTTGTACAAAGGTTTCTTCCCGAAGGCATATTTTCGCAAAATCGTCAACATTA
>ASHK01000666.1 GCA_000695745.1 Vibrio madracius
ATCGTTATAAACGGCTTTAGGACCAACTGAGTTTTGACGGAAACCACGTAACGTCGAGAAACCACCTACGTAGAAGTTTTCATAGAACGGCAGTAAGTTATCATTACCGTTGGTTTGGCCATAACCATTACCGTAACCCAAGCGCCCTTTTAACATTAACGTAAAACTGTGACTATCGGTAATCGGAAAATACTGTCTTACATCATATTGCGCCTTGAAGTATTGAACATCCGATCCAGGAACGGTCACTTTACCATAGAGTTTTTGATGGTTACCTGCTGTTGGGAAACGTCCACGGTTCAGATTGTTGCGTGTCCATGACGCTGTCAGATGGAAATCGTCAGTAATCAAGTTCCCTTCGGCATCACGATTCTTCTCTTGAGCCTGCAAAAACTTCTCGATCTGAACGTATTCTTTGATGTTACCAAGTCGACTGTGTGTGTAACCACCACCAAACTCAAGATAGTTCAGTTCATCAACAGGAAACCCCAAGTCAGCGTTCCACCATAACTTTGGTCGGTATAGTCAATAATACCAGCTTTGGATGCTTCAAACTCGTTATAGAATACCTGACCACCCAAACTCACACCATCTAAGTTCCAGTATGGGTCGCGATAATCCAAGGTAATATTTTTCTGGTACTTGTTGGTCATTGCACTAATACCAACTCGATCACCCGATCCGGCAAAGTTGTCTTGCTGAAGGCCAACTTGGAAACTAATACCCGATTCGGTACCATAACCAACACCAAAGTTGATGCTGCCTGAGTTTGCCTCTTTTACGTCATAGACCAAATCAACTTGATCGTCCGTTCCTGGTACACGTACCGTTTGAACATCAACCGTTTCAAAGAAACCTAATCGGTTTAAGCGGTTTTTACCCGTTTCAATGGACTTGGAGTTTAGCCAGCTTGATTCCATCTGGCGCATTTCACGGCGGAGAACTTCATCTTTTGTCGAGTTGTTGCCGGTAAATCGAATATCACGCACGTAGATACGGTTGCCAGCCTCGACATTGATCACCAAAGAAACTTGGTTATTCTCATCGTCAAATTCTGGAATAGTACGTACTTGAGGATAAGCATAACCTGCTTCACCAAGGACACGTTTGATATTCTCTTCCAGCGCAGTAACGCTGGATCCGTTGTATGTGTCACCATCTTTAAATGGCACCATACTCTCAAATTCAGCCTCTTTGCCGATCAACTGACCACGGAACTTAACGTCTTTTACTTGATAAGGTTCGCCTTCATCAATACCTAAAGTGATGTATACGCCTTTCTTATCAGGAGAAATCGACACCTGCGTCGTATCGACTTTAAATTTTAAGTAGCCACGATCAAGATAGAAGGATTTAAGTGCTTCAATATCACCTGCAAGCACTTGTTTTTGATATTTATCGTCAGCAAGAAAGTTCCACCACGCCACATCTACATTAAGATTAAAGCGCGATAAAAGTTCTTGATCGGTAAAGACCTTGTTACCAATGAAATTGATCTGTTTGATCTTGGCAGAGACACCCTCAGAAAACACAAACTTCAAGTCAGCACGATTACGAGGTAACGGAGTCACAACCGCTTGAACCTCGCATTATACTTACCAACACTGTAGTAGAAGTCTTCTAGCCCTTTTTCGATGTTGCTCAACGTCGTACGATCTAACGCTTCACCAACAACAACTCCTGATGCATCAAGGTTTTGCTGTAGTTGCTCTTCCTTGATTGCACTGTTACCAGAGAAAGAGATGCTAGCAATGGTTGGACGTTCTTTAACACGTATCACCAGTGCATCTTTATCTCGAAGAACCTTAATATCTTCAAAGTTACCCGATTGATAGAGGGCGTTAATGATCTCTGAGATATCTTTACTGTCAACCGAGTCACCAATACGTACAGGCATTTTCAAAAGAGCAGCACCAAGCGCGACTCTTTGTAAACCTTCAATTCGAATGTCCTGTACAACAAAATCCTCAGCTCCATTCGCCGACACACTGGTCGCTAGTAGAGATGCGAATAGAATATGCTTAATCGCCATACCTGCTCTAATTAATCCTTGCTAATACCGCTGCCTAAATTCTGATATCAAAGGCGTGTAAAATCATTAAAAATTGCAATCAGCATCAATGAGAAGATAATTGCTCCTCCCACTCGATACCCCATTTCTTGTACTTTTTCTGGTACTGGTCTTCTAATTACTGCTTCGATAGCAAAGAACAACAAATGTCCTCCATCAAGCATTGGTAAGGGCACCAAATTGATAATACCCAAGTTAACACTGATTAGTGCTAAAAATCCTAAGAAATAAACCAGCCCATAATCCGCAGTTGTACCTGCCCCTTTTGCAATCGAAATCGGACCGCTTAGGTTGTTCAGACCAACGTCACCAACGATCAGCTTTTTCAGCATCGAGACCGTTAGATCAATAATTTGTCCTGTTTTTGCTATCGCTTTACCTACGGCTTCAACAGGTCCGTATTGGAGATCGAAGCGATAACTCGCTGGCCATTCACCAATCTCAGGAGCGATACCTGCAAACCCAATCACTCTGCCATCTCTCAGTTCGCGTGAACTTGGAGTCAATGTCATCGTGAGCGGTTTGTCGTCTCGCAATACCGTCAACATTACTGGGCTGTTTGGATTTGCTTGTATCAAATCGACACTTGCTGCCATTCAGAAATGTCTTCATTGTCGGCTGCTATGATGGTATCACCGACTTTTAAACCTGCTTCAGCACCAGCACCATCTTCACTGACATTAGTTAACGTCGTTTTGATTTGTGGAGTATACGGTTTAAAACCGAGCGTCCCCATAGCAGACTCTGTTTCTGGGTTAAAGTTCCAACCCGTCAAATCAATTGTTAACTTTTTGTCCGTTC
>ASHK01000667.1 GCA_000695745.1 Vibrio madracius
AATAATAAACCCTTCGCGCCAGCTATAATGAAAGGTTAGAAAGCCCACCAGCAAAGGAATCATCGCACCACCGACATTATGTGCTGTATTCCAAAGCGACCAGAAAAATCCTCTTTCGGTTCTGGAGTACCAGGTGGTCAAAAGCTTGGAGCAAGACGGCCAGCCCCAACCTTGGAACCAAGCATTAACAATCCATAAGCTGGCAAGAACAAACAGCGAACTCGACAAACCAAAGACAATATTAACCACTCCACTGGCAATAAGCCCGATCCCCATAAAGTAACGAGGGTTGGAACGGTCGGAGATAATACCTGAGACAAATTTTGATAGCCCATACATCAAATAGAACATGGTACCCATCATGCCGATATCTCCCTTGTCTAAACCAAGGTCGGCAATAAGTGCAGGCGCGGTGTAATTGAAGGTTTTTCGGGTGAGATAAAAACCGGCATAGCCGAGATACATTCCCAGCATGATGTGAAAACGCCAGTACCGATAGCGAGTATCGACACTCGCGCTATCTTGATGTTTCATCTGTTGTTCTGCTACTTTGACTGTCATGAACTACCCCGCTACACCAATGGAAGTCGTGCATCGATTTCGGTACCACGTTGTGTTTCATCTCCGTCAACAACGCTGCGAATCTCAAACTGGCCACCTAACGCTTGAACACGCTCTTTCATGCCTTTAAGGCCAAACCCTTTTTGGCTATCTTGAAGCGGAAAGCCAATGCCATCATCAGCAATCTTCAGCGTGATTGTCGCATCAATGACGAGCTCTATTCGCACCTGTTTGGCTTGAGCGTATTTGAGAATGTTATTCAGCGCTTCTTGGCATAAACGGAACAAAGTAACCTCCATCATATCTGAGAGCACTCGCTGGCTAACATTGTCGACAGTAAATTCGACTTCAATACCAAGCTGTTCAAACTCCATCTCACGCACCATTTGCTGAATAGCGGAGATCACGTCTAAATCATCCAAGGTTTTTGGTCTTAATCGAGTAAGCAGTCCTTTTGTGGTGTCATAGACATTCAGAGACAAGGATTCAATGGTATCAGCGCAACCAATGCTCAAATCAGGATTGTTGACGCGCTTAATAATGCTCGCTTGCGTTCGAATAGCAGTGATATTCTGACCAATTTCATCATGCAGTTCGCGAGCAATGTCCTTACGCACCGACTCTTCCGCTTGCACCAACTGTTTCGCTAAGTGCTTATTGCGAGTAAGTTCAGATCGAAGCTGATGGTTTAAATCGCGCTGTCTCTGCACCGCCACACCCAGCAATATTCCCGTTAATGATTGAGCACTTATCGATAACAGCAAGTCCGTGACTTCCAGCTGTGACACCCCACTACGCGCCGCTATTAATGCACAACTATTAAGAAGCGTACCTAGCAGAGCACCTGCCATCCATAACGAAACGCAAGCAAGATGATGGGTATTGCCAAACAAAACGGAGCAAAGCGCCTAAGCTCGTCAGGCAGCCCGACTTGCAGAGAAATGCTCACCGCAAACAGTGCAATGAACAGCAAAATCGGCTTATAGTGAAATTCGATTGGTTGATGGATGAGGTTAGATGTCAAAGGTCGCCACGTACTTTGAAACAGGTAATTCCAGATGAGGTAACAGCTCGGCACCAGCATAAGCCCCGCCGTAATACTCACCAAACCGACGAAACTCAGAGAGTCACTATGACTACCGACAACAAGCATGTTAATCAGAGCGCAGGCAACAATCGCTGCGGCTTGAATAAGTAATCGTCGCCACTGAGCTCCTTGATAATAACGCTCAGCAACCAAGGCAACAGGAATACTTAACGCACTAGCAACCAAAATGGCCGACCACTGAGGCTGCGCAAGCAAAATAGCCAGAGAGATGGTTAAGCACCACTCAGCAGCATAAACGGCACCCCAGTATTTTTTAGCGGCATGCAGGGTAATTCCAAGCCTAAGGGCGAACGGGAAAAACAAGAATTGCCAACTCAGCGTCATTAACGAAGTAATAGGAAATCACCCATAAACAAAACCAACTGCACAGGGTTATCAGCCATGCACTGGCGCTGGCAACAAGGTAAGTTCGCATTACAACGTCGCTTCTGCCCTAAACAACTTGGCAAGTTCCACATTGTTTTGACAGCAAGTTTATCCAGTGCATTAGCACGATGGACATGAACGGTTTTGTGACTTAATCCAAGTTCGGCCGCTACCGCTTTCACATCGAGTCCCGTCGCCAAGAGCTCTGACACTTCATATTCACGTTTAGTGAGTCGAGATAAGGCTTGTTGGAACGGTCTTGGAGAAGCCAGTTTCATGGCAATATCCGGGGTAAGATAACAACCACCGTTGGCACTGGTTCGCACCGCTTGAATCAGTTCATCAGGACTGCAACGTTTGGTCAAATAACCAAGTGCACCTAATTCCAATGCCTTTTCCACCATAGCAGGAGAGTCATGCACACTGAGCATCACACAAGCAATGCCCTTAGGAATCGACTCTAATAACGCGAGACCACTTTCGTCCGGCATCGAGATATCCAGAATACATACCTGCACACCACTGCCCGGCAGCCTCTTTTAGCTTCTTCAACCGAGCTAAACTCACCGACTACATTAATGTCTTCCTCTAGATTAAGTAATTGAGCAAACCCAGAACGTACGATGATGTGGTCATCCACTAAAACAACATTGATCATGATGAAGTACCGACTAGAGAAAGGCGAAAAATGGGGTAACTTAACGCCGACGCATCGATTAAGCAAATAGCGTTTGGTTCTAAAAAAGCGCTATCTATGATTCCAATGGCTCAGGCAAACCAAATGCGAAATCGTAGACAGCGCTTTTCAGGGGTATATTAAGCCGTAACTTGTTGTAACTGCTTCTTAGCTTTACGAATTTTCTTCTCTTCTGCGATAGCTACGAAGACAAGTAGACCGATACAAATCGCTGCAGATGTATCCAGAGCCGCAAAGGTGCCTTTCCATCCAGTTAGACCAAAGATAGGCGTACCATCGGCGATCATACCTAAACCTAACTTCGCGAAGCTGTCACCAATGAGGTAAGCAAACGTACCTTTCACGCCGTCGGCAACGCTGATGGCTTTCTTAGGAACGAAACCTACTGCCGCTACACCAATAAGTAGTTGAGGACCAAAGACTAGGAAACCTAAGACAAATAGCGATGCAAGATACATAAGTTCACTTGTCGCATGTTGATAGAATTCCAAGCTTACGATGATTAGCGCTAATGACACACACGCAACCAGAGCGCGACGACCATTTGCCAAATCAGACAGGTAACCCCAAAGTAAGGTACCCACTAACGCACCGACTTCGAATAAAGTGAAGCCTGAGATTGCCGTTTCTTTGGATAGACCAAGTTCTTGATAGGCATAAACCGTTGACCATTGGTCGATACCGATACGCACGATATACAAGAAGATGTTGGCAAAACACAGTAGCCAAATCACTTTGTTTTTAAGTACATACTCAACAAAGATTTCACGCTTGGTCATTTGGTTTTCTTCAGCCGCTTCGTCTTCTTCACTCACTGCTTCATCAAATAACTCTTCTACTTTACCTAGACCGTAAGCTTCTGGAGAGTCACTACCGTAACGAAGACCAAAGAAACCAACCACCAAAGCTATCAGAGACGGGAACACAAACATACCAATAACGTGGCCATCAAACAGGTAGTTAGCACCGAATAGCGCAACACCCGCCGCACCTGCACCACCTACGTTATGCGACATGTTCCAAAGACCAAGGTATGAACCACGCTTGTTACGTGGCGTCCACTTAGTAATGGTTGAATAACTAGAAGGTCCACCGGTACTTTGGAAGAAACCACTTAGTGCATAAAATGCAATCATTAGGAATAGACTAACGCTGCCGCCACCCATACTGAAACTGAAGCCAAGCATCGCAAGACCTGAAAGGATCAGCATAAACGGAAGGAACTGTTTGGTGTTCTTGCCATCGGCATAGTAGGACACCACTGTTTTACCAATACCGTAAGTGATGGAGAAACCAAGACCAATCAAACCAAGTTCAGTCATGGAAAGCCCATAGTTCGAAATCATATCGTTTTGCGCGATATTGAAGTTCTTACGAATCAGGTACATGGTCATGTAACCGATAAAGACCACTAAATAGGACTGTAAGAAGGGTTTAAACCACATTTTGCGTCTTTGCTCGACGGGAAGATCCAACGTCGGCTTACGCACTTGCTCTAGAAATTTCAACATGATGAATCCTTAGACTCTCAACATAAGGCAACGCAACCTGAAGAACGACTCTGAGTCACTCTTGGTTTGGTGCAAAAAGTAAATTCGTTTGAGGTTCAGCGCTGATGGCGCTGAAAATCTATGGACGAGAGTGTAAGAATCGGTGGGTAAAATGGCTTGAGAGGCGGTCTTAGGAACACTAGGAAAAATTCCTAGTGTTCGCTCGTAACCAAAGAATACGTGAAATACATCACAGATGTCGGGGTTTACCAGAGCTCATTGTTAGCTGCTAGCTAACGTTTCTTGCTTTTAAACTGGCTCGCGCGCGTCTTTTTATTCGTCCGTCGATTCGCCTGTTTGTCTCGTTTAGGGCGCTTGCTTTCCCCTGTTGATGGCAGATCGGTCACTGGGAATTCAGCGAGTTGTTCCAGTCTAAGTTCTCGAGATGTTAACTGCCGAATCGCTTCTAGATGAGCGGTTTCACCATGACACACTAACGATAGCGCTTGTCCTACATTTCCAGCTCGGGCAGTACGCCCTACTCGGTGCACGTAAACAGCGGGATCACTTGGCAGTTCATAGTTGATTACGACTGGGAGGTCGTCAACATGAATACCACGCGCCAAAATATCCGTCGCTATTAATACTTGAATCTTGCCTTGCTTGAATGCATGCAAAGTTTGCTCACGCTCTGCTTGCTCTTTATTGCCATGCAGTGCACCACTCGTGATGCCAGCCTTATTGAGTTTTTTACAAAGAGCATCGGCATTGTCTCTCGCACCGATAAACACCAGTATTTGCGGCCATTGATGTTGAGTAATTTGTTTGATCAGCACATTAGCTTTGCTGCCTTTGTTGACCAAGTAAAGCGACTCAGTAACTTGCGCAACAACACTATTGGCTTGATTCGCTGACACTTTGACAGGGTTACTGAGCAGTGTCATGACTTTTGCTTCCAGCGGTTCAGGCAGCGTCGCCGAGAACATTAAGGTTTGTTTTCTGTGGCTTAGTCGATCCATTATGCTCTGGATATCTGGCCAAAAACCCATGTCGAGTAACCGGTCAACCTCATCCAGCACGACAGCGTCAATACCTTGAGTGTCCACTCGCTGTTTGTTGATGATATCGAGCAAACGTCCTGGCGTTGCCACTACGATTTCTGGAGCGGCATCGAGCTGATGTATCTGTTGCTCTGCATCCTCTCCACCACAAACCACAGCGACCGAATAGCCTAGTAGCGTCG
>ASHK01000668.1 GCA_000695745.1 Vibrio madracius
CCTGTTGAAGATCAAAGTTCGTTGTTTGTGATTTCTGAAGCGCCCCCTGGCAGTTCTCTAACGCACAACAGCCGCTACATGCAACAAGCAGCCAGTTCGATTCTTGATATCGAAGGGGTTGATATGATGTGGCAAACATTTACTCAATCAGGCGGGTTTAGCGGCATAAACTTTGCTCCTTTTACACAGCGAAACTATTCAACGTCAGAGATTCTTCAACAGATTTATTTCATACTGAAAGACATCACAGGATTAAGAGTGTACCCAACCGCTCCAATGGCGTTGCCCACTGCCGGCCAATTTGACGTTGAGATGGTTATTCAATCGCAAGCGAGCTATGCAGGCATGCTGCCTTACGTTTATCAACTTTTAGAAGCAGCACAAACCAGTGGCCAATTTATGTTCGTCGATACGGATCTAAAGGTCGATTTACCCCATGCAAATTTGGAATTCGACAACGCCAAAATGATGGACTTAGGGCTCACAACTAAAGCCGTTACCGACCAAATTTCATTACTGGTGTCTGAACAAGATGTCACTCGTTTTGACAGCAAAGGCAAAGCGTACCGAGTAATACCCAAAGTTGATGAGAACACGCTAGGTAGTTCTGAGTCTCTACTCAAGCTGCAAATCAAAACACCAAGTGGCGATTTTATCCCTCTCAGCCACATCGCAAACCTAAACCAAACCGTTGGTGCGCGAACCATTGAACGCTTCGACCAACTGAATTCATTTCGATTTTAGGTGGGCTGGTGCCAGGGGTAACTCAGGATCAAGCTCTTACTGCACTGGAGATGCAAGCTCGCGAACTGTTACCCGCTGACTATCAGATCAATTATGCAGGTAGTTCCCGTCAGCTTCGACAAGAAGGGAACAGTTTATTCTCCGTACTGGGCGTGGCATTAGTTATTGTTTATTTGGTTTTATCGATTCAATTTAACAGCTTCCGCCTTCCGTTGGTTGTACTTCTTGGGTCTGTGCCACTTGCACTAACCGGAGGTTTGTCTTTCTCTTTTCTTGGTATGACCACGATGAATATATACGCCCAAATTGGTTCATAACGCTAGTAGGCTTAGTAGCAAAGAATGGCATTTTGATTACGGAGTTCGCGAACGAGCTGCAGATTGAAGGCTACAACAAGTTAGAGGCCATTGTGCAAAGTGCAAAATTGAGGTTACGTCCTATTTTGATGACTACCGCCGCAACGGTACTGGGGCATTTTCCTCTGGTATTAGTCACAGGTCCTGGCGCAGAAGCACGTAATAGTATTGGTATCATACTGGTTGCAGGCATGATCATTGGGACCGTGTTCACTCTGTTTATACTACCGACTGTCTACCTATTATTTGCAAAGGGGACCCAACAAATAGACAACAGATAGGAAACCGTCACGATGGAATAAAACCACATACGAGGTAGAGAAAACTGCTACCTCGTGTTGAACTGACGCCTAAAAGGAGGAGTGAATATGGAAAACGTCAGTAACGCTTATTCACTCGTCATTATTTTATGCCGCTAGCCTGGGGAGTTGGTCTTGGAAAATCGGTTACTGTCTCTTAAACCCCGTCTTGCTTTGCAATAAATAACAGCATTCTTCACGACAAAAATATTTAACTAAGCAAACGKTTGCGCAAGTGCGTTATTCGGTTAGAATCAGCCGCACATCAAAAACGGTGATGCTGATAACACTTTTATCTTCGTTTGCATCCCACCAACTCACTTAATAAAAAACACATTAATCCACGGTCTGCGTCGCTTATTAGCGCATGCAGGCTTTGTACAATCTAAATTTGCGTTTGATAGCTTTAATACTGAAAAGTTACCAATCGCTAAGTACTCAAGTTGCTATGAATACTCAACAAACGAATCAATCCACTATCAACATTGATGAAAAAATCTCGATCCCTCGTTCACTTTCCTTAGGCGCTCAACATGTTTTAGCGATGGATCTGTATATTGTGCCGATTATCCTTGCGAGTTTGTTATCGTTAACTGTAGCGGATACCTCATCGTTGATTCAGATGACGTTTGTCGTTGCTGGTCTAGCGACCATTATTCAATCGCGCTGTTTATTGAAGCTACCAGTAATGCAAGGTCCGTCTTATATTCCGATCGGTGCCATTGCCGCCATTGGTAAAACCATGGGAATGGGCGCGGTATATGGTGCATTGATTCCTGTTGCGCTTTTTGTTGCTCTGTTAGGTAAGCCTCTGAATATATTTAGTAAGCTTGTACGCAAGTTTGTCCCACCAATTGTTGGTGGCACAGTAATCATCGTGGTGGGTATTTCACTGTTACCTGTTGCCTTTAATGGAATTTACAGCGGTGAGCATGCGAATCAAAACATCGTCATTGCATTAGTAAGTATTGTCTCGCTATGCAGTTTTATCTTGTTAGGTTGTATGCATAAGCGCTTGCATTGGTTGCGTTTAACATCGGTGCTAGGTGCTATTGTACTGGGTACGATTGCTGCCACCTTTTACGGGATGAGTGACTTCTCTCCAGTGACCAAGGCGGCGTGGTTACAGTTGCCAAGTTTGCTACCATTTGGTGAGCTGACTTTTGACCCTATCGCGATAATGACGATGTTATTTATCTCAATGATTGTACTTGTTGAAACGACAGGGACGTGGTGTGCGGTGAGCGCAGTAACGGGTGTCGAACTAGAAGATGAACGCCTTAACCGAGGTGCAACGGGGGAAGCAGCGGGTCATTTCTTATGTTCGCTGCTTGGTGGCAGCCCTGTGACTGGCTATTCAACCAATGCAGGTATCATCGCAGTAACTGGTGTCGCGTCGCGTCGTGCTATTATCGCGGGCGGTTTTATCTTGTTGTTGTTAGGTTTGATGCCAAAGTTAACGAGTTTGATTGCTTCGATTCCTCACGCGGTTATATCTGGGATCTTCTCGGTAATCTGCGTAGTCATTGCGATGAACGGTTTCCGCGTTATCCAGAATATCCAGTTATCAGAGCGTAATATGCTAGTGGTTGGATTACCGATTATGCTGTCGCTAGGCGCTGTATTAATGCCACGTGAACTGGTCTACGCACTGCCTGAGTTGGTGGGTTATTTAGTTAACTCCGGTATCGCGATCGGAGCATTAGCGGCTGTAATCTTGAACTTTGTTCTTCCAGAAGATCGCGTATCAAATGAGACGTCTGTTGAGAGTAAGGCATAAGCATGAACACGCCAGTTTATAACACTAACCATATTCAGTTTGCGATTGTTGGCGATACTTTTCATACGCCAGTGAAAGGTGAGTTTGAATTCATCCGTGATTATCTAATTTTGGTCAATGCGGACGGTGATATTGATGCGACCTTCACGGCAGATCATCCTTGGTATCCAACAATGCTGACGCAATTAACGGAGCAAGGTAAATTACAAACATTACGCCAAGGCCAGTATTTACTCCCTGGCTTAGTGGATCTGCATTGCCATGCGCACAGTGGCCTCAAGCGGGGAAAGGATTGGATTTACCCCTCTATGATTGGCTGCAAGACTATACGTTTCCATTAGAAAATCGTTATAAAGACGTCGATTTTTCGCAAGCTATCTACCAAGATGTAACGAAAACATTGCTCGCAAATGGAACAACCAGCGCGGTCTATTTTGCTTCGATTTACCGAGAGTCCACGGAGCTACTGGCGCAAACGTGTTTGGATCTTGGTCAAAGAGCTTATGTTGGCAAAATCAACATGGATAATGCTGAGCAATGCCCAGACTTCTATCGTGAGAATGACATTGATCTTGCCTTTGCAGAGACCGAGGCATTCGTGAGTAATGTTTTTGAACTAAAAGGCAATGATAGCGGTCTGGTGAGCCCGGTAATCACGCCACGCTTTGTACCAAGTTGTACTCCGAAAATGCTCGATAAGCTTGGGTCTTTGGTACAAAAGTACGATCTGCACATGCAAACGCATTGTTCTGAAAGTGATTGGGCTCGTGATTATGCCCAGCAGCACTATGGCAAAAGTGACGTTCAAATATACGCAGATGCGGGGCTGCTGAATAACAAATCTGTGTTGGCACACTCCATCTTTTTAACTGAACACGATATTGAGTTGATTAAGCAGTTCAATGCAGGGATCGCACACTGTCCATTATCAAACATGTTTTTCGCCAATGCGGCAATGCAAACCAGAGAACTACTCGATAGTGGTGTACAGATTGGTTTAGGAAGCGATATTGCTGGTGCGCCATCGCCTTCTATTTTTCGCGCTGCCTTTGATGCGGTTGCGCATTCCCGCGTGCGTGAAGAAGGTGTGGATGTCAATGTGGCCGCTTGTGAACGTGGTACGGCAAACGCACGCATCACTTTTGTCGAAGCGTTTTGGATGGCAACTGCAGGTGGTGCTCAAGTATTGGATGCTAAAACGGGTGTGCTAAACGCTAAGCACCACTTTGATGCTCTTGTGCTTGAAACCAGTCCATTAATTGGTAACTTACGTATTTGGCCTGAGTTTGATTCGCCGCGAGATATTCTGGAAAAAATCGTCTGCTTAGCGCAAAAAGAGAATATCCAGCAAGTTTGGGTGCAAGGTAAGCGAGTAGTTTAACTGATAAAGGTCTAGCCATTGAGCTAGACCTTTTGGTAAACAGGTCATTTTGCTGACGGTGTATACCGGCTGAACACTGAGAATGTTCTTGGTTTGTTTGGGGTGGGAACGTGCGGTATCTGAGACGGCAATAATACGATATTTCT